>JADZAX010000208.1 GCA_020852405.1 Verrucomicrobiales bacterium | reverse complement strand
GGCACCCAATCGCGCAGGTCCGGCGGCAGGAGCATCGGCGTGTCACGGTCTACGGAGACAAATCGGGCGGCCATGAACGCAACTTACTCAGATTTCATTCTTGTTCAAAGTCCGACAGGCTCCTAGGGATTTGCTTTTTCAACCCCGCCGCTCCGTCACCGCGCATCGCCCCGGGTTGGAGGAGGTGCAGGAGGAAGGGGTGAAAGAGCCACATCACGAAAGATTTGACCGCAAGATTCTCCTGCCGTCAAGCGGTTGCCCGAACATGGTCGGGATCGCTGGCAGATTTGCCCACGATTCGACGACGCGTGAACACACCGCCCCGGCCCCGGCCCGATTTCGTCTCGGAATTCGGCGAGTGCTCTTCCCTGTGCGGCTCTTGCCCCGGGCCAGTCCTCCCGATAGACCGGCCACTCATCGGCGGGATATGGGTCGTCCGCATCGAGAACCAGGACCTGGCCATCGTGGAGCGGGGGATCAGGTGCTTGCCAGGCGGCCTCTTCTCCTCCCCACCAATCTTGCGGTGGCGGTTTGATCTCATCTCTCCAATTCAGGGGGCAGCGCCAGCCCCTGATGTTTGGACCGAATTGGGTTAGTTGAGAGAGTGGAAAAGGGTCTCGAATTGAGCGGGTGTTTTGTAGGCGAGTGAAGAGTGCCTGAGGTGGGGGGTGCAGTAGGATTCTATGTAGGAGAATAGTTCGGCGCGGGCGTCGGCCTCATCGATGAAGCATCCATTTGGGAGCATCATCGTGGTGTTGATCGTGGCCGCCACTGCCCTGCTGTGGTTGTTGGTGAAGCCGCGGAAGTGATGCGGCCTGCAACCGTGCAGCGAGCCAACTCAAGCGCTTCGAAACGCTCGCGATTCCGAGGAACCAACGGTGTCGAAAAATCTTCGGAAGAAACCGCCCCAGAAGGGGTGGCAGGACGCTATCCGCGCCTGGGTCTTAGCCTGGATCCCTCACAGGATCGACTAAAACACAGTTTTTACTCTTATCGATCAGCCTCTCGTGGGGAGACTATGTTTACCTTCCAATCGTGGTGAGTCAGTACACCCCTCACCTCTCCTTTCAACTTGCGCCCCCGCCTAAAATCGGGCTTTCTCAGACATGCTCATCGCCCTGCACAAGCCCTACGGAGTGCTCAGCCAATTCACCGCCGAGGTGCCCGGGCAGCGCACCCTGGCGGAGTGCGGGCTCCCGCCCCGGGTCTATGCGGCGGGACGACTCGACCAGGATTCCGAAGGACTGCTCCTCCTGACCGAGGAGAAGGATCTCGTCGACCTCTTTCTGAATCCCCGGCACGGGCATCCCCGGACCTACCATGCGCAGGTGGAAGGCTCCCCCACCGCGGCGGATCTGGAACCTTTTTCGCAAGGCTGCCTGATGATCTCCGGGGGACACCGCTGTCTCCCCTGCCAGGCACGGCTCCTCCACCCGGAACCGGCGCATCCTCCCCGGGTGCCCCCGATCCGCGAACGCAAACAGATTCCCACGCGCTGGATTGAGCTGACGCTCACGGAAGGGAAAAACCGCCAGGTCCGCCGCATGACCGCCGCGATCGGATTCCCCACCCTCCGATTGATCCGGGTCGCGATCGGGAGTTTCCCGCTCCCGGACCTCGCCCCCGGAGAATGGCGCGAGCTGACCCGACAGGAGCGGCTCGAAGCCCTCCAGACTCGCCCGCCGCAGGCGTCAGGGAAATCCTGAGAACCGCCTGGTCATTTCTTTTTCTGCTTCGGCGTGGCCTTGCCGGCGGTGTAGCCCAGAAGCCCCCGCTCCTGGATGAGCTTGGCGGCCTGTTCGGGCACGCATTCGACCCAACTGTCATCGCCGCTTTGGAGTTTCAGGAGCACTTCGCGGGAGAAGATGGGAAGACAGCGCTCGTCATAATCGCGGACGCTTTCAATGAGCCGGTTTTCTGACAGATAGGCGTGGAGGTGCCTCAAATGCGGGGGAACCCGCATGTTGGTGCCGGAAATGATGGCCCCGGTTTTCCGATCCATCTCGGGATAGACAAACAGTTTTAGATCGTTTTTGAAAAGGCGGCCGAAGGACTCCAGAATGCCGCCGGCGAGATCGGAGTAATACTGCTCGTCGAAAACAAGCCGCAAGGTGGGCACGCCCATGACGACCCCGATCATGGCTTTGGTGTGGCGGAAGAGATAGCCGGAAAGGCGGTGGAATTCGCCAAAATTCGAGATCAGGACAGGATACCCGAGCGTTCCCAAGATATCGACCCGTTCAAGGAAATCGCGGTGATCGATGGAGCCGCTCTCGCTGAGATTGCGGAGGGTCATTTCGAGCAGGGTCACGACCTCTCCCCCAGCCTCGTGGACGCGGGGATCCTGCACGAAATGGGCCGTGGCGCAGCGCAGCATGTCCATGTTCGTCAGGGTGATGGGGCGAAAACTGCCCCGATGGACGAGGATGTTCTTCTTGTAGAGGATGTCCGCCGCCTGGACCAATTCCCCGGAGGCCAGGAACATCGCGGCATCGGTCATGCCGTGCTCGACAAGCTCCAGCGCCATGAGCCGGTTGTCGACGTTCTCAAAGGCCGGGCCGGAGAAATCGATCAGATCCACCTCCATGCGCTTCACATTCAGCCCGTCCATGAGGGACTGGAGGAGCTTTTCCGGATCGGTGTGGAGATAGAGCCCTCCATAGACCAGATTCACCCCGAGAATGCCGAGCGCCTCCTGTTGCAGGACCGGTTCTTCATCCCAGAGGCGGCAGTGGACAATGATGGTCGATGGCTCGGTCCGGGGGGTCGACTGGAAGCGCACCCCGAGCCACCCGTGGCCGTCCGACTTCCGGGAAAAGCTTTTGGTGGCGCAGGTGTTGGCGAAGGCGAAAAACCGGGTTTTCTCCCCGCGTTTTTCATCCAGTCGCTCCACCAGCAACCCAAACTCGCGCTCCAACATCGTATCCACCCGCTGGCGGCTCACGTAGCGCTCGCAGGTGCCGTAGATGGCGTCGCTGAAGGTCATGTCGTAGGCCGACATGGCCTTGGCCATGGTGCCGGCGGCGCCACCGACCCGGAAAAACCAACGGGCCACTTCCTGTCCGGCGCCGATCTCCGCGAACGTCCCATACTTGCTCTGATCCAGATTGACCGCGAGCGCCTTGTGATGAGTGTCGGATGATTCCCGCCCCATGGCCGACAAGCCAAAGTCGGTGGAAGAGGGCGTCATGGCAGTGGAAGCGGACTCAGGCATGGCAACAAATTCGGAAACAATGGATACAGCGAAAACACGCGAAACTAACCCCCAATCGGCATTCCGCACGCAACATTCCTGTCGCGGAGACCGCTCACCCTGTTAGCAGGTGAGATACCAACCTGCCCCTGGCAGGCCCACTCCGTCGGAACGAAAGACTCAGGGCAGGGAAAGGTCCACGCAGACGACACGCCCTTCGGCATTGCGCGCAAACAGCCGGGAGTCCGACAACACCGGCACGGTCCAGCATTTGCCCGACAAGATGGGAAAGCCGCGTCCGGGCTTGAACCCGGAGGGATCGGCCGGCGCGAAGAGGAGTTCACCCTTTTCCGTCAGGACAATGAGCTTTTCCCCTCCGGATGCGCCAATGACGGTCCCGGCTCCCACGCGGTCGTCTTTCCAGAGGGCGGCCCCGGTTTTCCAATCGAGGCATTTCAATCCGGCGCCATCCCCTTCATTGCCGTCGATGCCATACAGCTTGCCGTCGATGAGGAGGCAGGGGTTCATCATGTTGCGCATTTCTTTGTTCTGCCAGACGACCTCGGCTCCGGTGGCGGAGATTTTGAGCAGGGCGGCGCCTTTGTCATAACCGGAGGAGATGAACATTTCCTGCCCTTGGATGATTGGATCGGCGGCGTTGACGCCGTAACGGGTCAGCCACCGGTGCCGCCACTTTTCCTGGCCGGTCACGGGATCGGCCGCCACCCAGGCTTTGGTGTTGCTGAACAGCGCGACCGCGGCGCCTTCAATGACCGCTGGCAGGGGTGAGGACTAACCGGCTTCGGCGGCTCCTTCGGACCGCCAAATGACCGAGCCATCCGCTTTCTGCAACGCCAATCCAAAGGCACCCGCGTTGATCAGCACCCGGTCCCCCTGGACGACCGGGGATCCCGAGAAACCCCAGGTGGGCATGCGCGAGCCCCCCTCCCCTTCGGCAATCTGCGTGCTCCAGACCACCGTGCCGTCAGCGGCGTTCAGGCAGTGCACCAGCCCCCGCTTCCCGATGGCAAAAACCCGGCCACCCTCCACCACCGGCGTGCTGACCGGGCCGCCCTCAAAATAGAGGGCATCCAAAGGCATGGGGTAGTGGTGCGACCACAGCACCTTGCCGGTCGCGGCCTCGAAACACCAGAGGGTGTCGGTGTCGCTGTCGTTGCCCAGCGTGAAGACCCTGCCTTCAGAGACGGCGAAGGACGAGAATCCGATGCCGACCTTGGCCTCCCAGAGAATCTTGGGACGGTCCTCCGCCCCCCAGTCGGAGCGCCAGCCGGTTTCGCGGGAAATCCCATCCCGATCCGGGCCCCGCCACTGCGGCCAATCTCCGGCCGCTGCCGGGTTCACCGCACCAAAGATCAACGCAAGCAACCACCAGGAGGACTTCATGAGCGGAGGGAATCAAACATCACACAACTGAACCGCGTGGCGCAGCGCCGCCAAGGGATCTTCCCAGGTGGGGATGAATTCCTGGGCCACATAGCCATCGTAGCCCGTGGCCAGAATTTCCCGCAAAATGGGCGGGTAATTGATCTCCTGGGTGTCATCCAACTCCCCCCGCCCGGGGTTGCCCGCAGTGTGGTAGTGACCGATCAGCTCATGATCCATTCTGATCCGCCGGATGATGTCACCGTTCATGATCGAGACGTGATAGATGTCGAAGAGCAGCTTGAAATGGGGGGATCCGACACGCTTGATCAGGTCGACACAGAAATCGACATCATCCCCAAAATAGCCAGGATGGCCTTTCATCGGATGGGTGTTGTCGCGGGAGTTGAGGTGCTCCAGGACGAGCGTGACGCCTTTTTCCTCGGCAAGCGGGAGGACTTCCTTCCAAGCGTCGATACAGTCCTGGGCCGCCTTCTCAGGATCCATGCCCTCGAATTTCATCCCGGTGAAGGTGATGACCTTTTTGCATCCCACATCGGCCGCCACGGTGATGGCATCGCGGAGCTTTTCGACCGCGGCCGGGCGGTATTTCGGATCGCAGGGGCCCTGGGCAAAGCCGTGACTCCCGACCAGCGAAATCTCCAGACCCAGTTTCTTGATGTCAGGATAGAATTTCCGGTCCACCCCCTCCATCGCCACCAGACCAAGCGCTTTGCAGTGCGCGGCGAGGGTGGGCACATCGAAATGGTCCTTGAAACACCAGCCCATGATGGACTGGTGAATGCGTCCGTTTTTCGCGACGTAGGCTGGATCCGCCCCGGACCGCGGCATTTGCGCCGAGGCAGGGCCGGCAACACTCGCCGCGAGGGTTCCCAGACCGGTCGCGAGAAAGCCGCGCCGGCCGGGATTGAGGACGTCAGGGGGTGGTTTCATGCCGACAACCAAACACCCCGGAGGCAAGACGATCAAACAGGATTTTCGACGGGGATCCGCCGTTCCCTGCCGATCAGGCCACGCCTTCGATTTTGGTCACGCCGGGGACCGGCACCCCTGCCGGAGTGAAGCTCTGGTCCCAAGTCGCCCCTTCCTCATTGGGGAAGAGGTCGTACTTGGCGTTGAGAGCCTCATCCCAGGTCAGTTCCAGACCCGTCTCGGCGGCCATGCGACCCATGATCGCCATCATCGTGCTGTGGATCATCCACGGTCCGTCGTTGAGATGCTGGCCACTGCGGATGGAGGCGAAGAGCTCGTCGTGCTCGACCTGGTACATGTTCGGCTCGCCGGTGCGGGGCTTGCGGAAGCTCCAGATTTTTTGCCCGGCGTTGTCCTGGATGTAGGGATCGACGCCGCGGCCGATGACGAGCGCACCTTTGGTTCCGCGGATATAATCGGCATTCTCATTGAGACAACCGGGAAGCTTCCGGGAACTGAGGTGGGCCCAGACGTTGTTGGGATACTCATAGGCCACATGAAAATGGTCAAAGATGTTGCCGCCGTGCTGCGGAGTGTTGAGACCGCCGGTGGCCCGGCACAGCAGCGGATTCTGATCGCCCATGACCCAGCCGATTTTGTCGATGCTGTGGACAGCCTGTTCTACGAGACCACTGCCGCCGAGATGGGTGTAATTGTACCAGTTCCGGATCTGCCACTCCATGTCACTCATACCCGCCGTGCGTTCGCTTTGCTCCATGTGGGGCTTGGAATACCCGGAAAGGTAGGTGGCGTAGATGCTGGTGACCTCACCGATGAGACCTTCTTCCATGACTTTCTTGTAGGCCTCGCGACGGGACGGCGAGTAGCGCCAGCAGAAGCCCGCGACGATGGAGATGTTCTTGCTCTTGGCCATTTCGAGCGTTTCGAGGACATGCCGCACTCCGGCCGCATCGATCGCCATGGGTTTTTCAGCAAAGACGTGCTTGCCGGCCTCGACCGCCGCGCGCAGGTGCATCGGGCGGAAGCCGGGAGTGGTGGTCAGGAGCACGACATCCACCCCGGAGTCGAGCACTTTTTTGTAGGCATCCAACCCGACGAACTGGCGCTCCTTGGGGACATTGATCTTGCCGGAGAACTGTTTGTCCAGGCTGCCAAGGGCGGTGTCGATGCGGTCCTGGAAGACATCCGCCATGGCGTAGAGCTCCATGTTGTCATCGGCCGAAAGCGCCTGGGAGGCCGCTCCCGTGCCCCGGCCACCGCACCCGATGAACCCGACCTTGAGTTTCCGGTCTGCCGGAATGCCCTGTCCGTGGGCACCTCCGAGGACTCCACCCATCGCGGCGGCGGCAGCGGCGGTGGTTTTCACAAAGTGGCGCCGATCCAACTCGTGCGGGGTGGTCGTGGCTTGTGGTGCTTGGGGAGTATCGCTCATGGGTCGGTTGGTTGGGAGAATGAAAAACAATCTTTTTCAATCAAGCAGGCGCGGTCCGGTGACGCAATGCCTTTGCTCCCCCCCTTTGTCACGCGATCACGTAGCGGGCACCGGGTACAATCCATGCGTAAGGTCCAAATCATCTTCCTTGCTCAATCTTTTCCAACGTGACGGTATTTTCTCAGGTGCAATCTCCTCCTACAGTGATAATGAGGCCTGTTGATTGTTTGATGAATCCCGTTTTCCTGCAAAACGCACTTTTCGGCGGAATCCCGCGGGAAGAGCTACATGGTTTGGACCTGGCTATTGAGGAATGCCACTTCTCCCCGGACGAAGTGATTTTTGAAGAAGGTGACGAGGGGGAGCACGTGTACCTCGTGGCCGAAGGCTCGGTCCGGATCTCAAAAAAGGGCCGGCTTGGGCGACAGGAAACCCTCACCATCCAAAGCGAAGGAGGGTTCTTCGGGGAGATGGCGATGTTCGACCACCAGCTGCGCTCCGCCCGGGCCACGGCCTTGGAACCCTGCATTCTGGGTCGGATGGGGATGGACGGCTTGGACCGGTTTCTGACACATTCCCCGGAAGCGGCCCTTCATTTCATCCGGACTTTTTCGAAGCAACTCCGCTCGGCAAGTTCCCT
>JADZAX010000207.1 GCA_020852405.1 Verrucomicrobiales bacterium | reverse complement strand
TGGTGGTTGCCATTCCCGAAGCCCCCGGTGTGCTCGATCCCCGGCTCCCGGCAGGCACCGGCGCGCGGCAGGAAATCATGTCCCTCATCTACGACCGTCTCCTGGTCCGCGGGGACGACCTGATGCTTCGCCCCCACATTCTGGAGGACTGGCAGCTCGGCCAGCGGGTGCGATGTTTGGCCAAAGATGAGGTTGCCGCGGAAGCGGCGGTCGAGGAAATCGAACTCAACCCCCAAATCTGGCAGGGGTTGGGGGTGACGGAAGCGGCCTGCTCTGGGGGTGATATTCTGTTCACCGTCAGTGGATTTTCTCCGACGGCAGCCGAGACCGTGCTCAAGGCACTGCGACCGGATTACCTCAAAGCCATCCCCGTCGTGCGTCTCACACTGAAAGAGTCGGTGCGGCAAAGTCTGGAGGATTACCTGGCCGGTTCGCTCGAAAAGTCCCAGATCCGTCATCTGGAGTATGATGACGAGCGCACCGCCCGACTTTGGGTGGCCGGTGAGATGGATCTGTTCCTGAAGGAACTGAAACACTATTACGAAAGCAACCGTCAGTTGGATCCCAGCATCGAGCTGCTGGAACCGGGGGATCATCTGGTGGAACCGCATTTGCTCCTGCAACTGCGCAAGGGCGTGCTCTGGCACGACGGGACTCCGGTAACCGCGGAGGACGTGGCCTTCACCTGGCAGACCCTGAGCCGGCCCGAGTCGGTCTGGCCCCTCAAACAGGCTTTCGCCCCGGTCAAAGCAGTGGATCAGACCGGCCCGTTGTCACTGCGGGTGGTTTACCGGGAATACTACGCTCCAGCCATTGAAGGGTGGGAGGCGATGCCGCTGCTGCCGGCCCATCTTCTCGGAGGAGGAAAAGGTGGGGATCCCTGGGAAGCGTATTTGAAGCACCCCGTGGGGTGCGGGCCCTACCAATTGATCGCCAGGACAGGCCAAGGCGGGCTTTCTCTGGAGCGGTTCCGTTCTTACTTTCTCGGAGCACCCAAGCAGCCGAGGATCGAATACCGGGTGCTGCCCGGATCGGAGGCCCGGGCCGTTTCCTTGAAGCTGGGACGGATCGATCTGGTCCATCCGACGGCAGCCGGTGAGCGTCCTCTGCGGCGGGAACCCTCGCTCGAGTTCATCCCCGACGTGGCCCGGTTCCAGACCTTTGTGGCATGGAATCTGGATCACGCCTGGTTTTCTTCCCAACCGGTCCGGCGTGCCCTCGCCGGGATGGTGGATTTGGAAAAGCTGCGGGCCGGAATGACCGGCCCCGTGGAACCCTGCCGAGGCTTATTCTATCCTGGCATCTGGTTTTGCAAAAAGGAGATGCCCTCGGTGCCTTATCAACCGGATCTCTCGGCGGGCGCCCTGATCGCCTCCGGGTGGAGAATTGATGAGGGCATTTGGAAAAACGAAACCGGTGAGGACATGCGGTTCCGTCTCCTCGTCGATGCGGAAAATCCCCTCCAGATGTCCCTTGCGGGAGCGCTCGCTGAAGCGTGGCAGGAAAGGGGAGTCGGGGTGGAGATTGAGCCGTTGCCGTGGAGCGCTCTCATGGAGAGGGTCGCGCGGCGGGAGTTCGATGCCGCCGTCCTGACGTGGGAGTTGGGCTACCTCCGGGATCAACGCTTCCTCTGGCACAGCGAGGAGCGGGGCGCGGGCAATTTTACGGGACTCAAGGATGAAGAAACCGATCTCCTGACCGATGCCCTGCGGCGTGAACTGGATGGCACCAAAGTCCGGGAGCTAGCGGAAGGCCTGCAGGACCGCCTCGCCGCGCTCGGTCCCATCCTGCAGCTGTGCGCCCATGGTGCCGAGATCGCTGTCCTGAAAGACTCACTCCGGGTCCTGCGTCCCCAGGGCGACGGGAAGTGGGTCGAAGAAACGCTCGTGGCCGGGCCGCTCGGTCTTTCCGTCCAACGCCCCTGGTGGGTCAAACGCGGAGCCGAAGAGCAGGGCATGCTGGGACCTGCGGCCCCGGATCCTTCGGCTGTCCCCTGAATCCTCCTCTGCCATGTTTCCTTTCATCATGAGGCGTTTGTTGGCTTGGGGCATCCGGTTGCTGGCCGGTTGTTTCCTGCTCTTCACCGCCATTGAGGTGGCGGGATGGATGGGATCTTCCCAGAGACAGGGTCCTCCTGCGTTGCCCCAAAACCTCCCGACCGGAGGAGGAAGCGCCTTTCGGGTCTTCCGGGAGGTCATTTCTCCTGCTGCCGCGGTGACCGGCGGGGATGGTCAGAGCCGCGCTGTCTGGGTCGTCACCCTGGGGGCTTTGGCGGCCAGTTTGCCCGGCTTGGGCGCCGCCTGTCTCGCGGTGTTGGGTTTTGGGATTCCTCTCGGGGTGATCCTCGGTCGTTATCGCTGGTTCCGGTGGCTCGGACTTTTTCCCTGGCTGCTTACCTGGTTGCCGGTGGCCTGGATCGGATGCGGACTGCTTTGGTGGCTGGTCGACCGGTGGCACCTACCGATGCTGGATTTTTCCTCGGGTGAATCCAACCGGAACCTGGAGCATTGGCGGGGCTTTCTGGTTTCGGTGCTCACCGTGTTGCCGGCTCTGGGGTGGCAGATCGTCGTCCTTTCCCGGGAGATCTCCGACGGCACCTCCTCTGGCTGGATTGAATGGGGACGCCTTCGCGGGCAATCCAAGGGGAGGGGCTTCCACCGTCATGTCATCCGGCATGCGGCGGCTCCCATGCTCTTCACTCTGGCGGAAACGCTCCCCTCCATGGTTGGAGGCATGGCCATTGCCGAGTGGGTCCTCGGGTATCCCGGATATGGCTGGCTTGTGGTCGAAGCGGCCCGGCAACGCCAGATTGTGGTGCTCTGTGCGGCGGTGCTGGCTGGTTTGCTGATCATGATCTCCGTGAGGACACTTGCTGAAATCATCCGGGGGCTGGTCGATCCCCGGGTGAGGGAACGCAGAGATTTTTATCAGGACCGCTTTCTCTGACCGATGAACCGTCGCAAGTCCAAACTCAAAGCCCGGTTCCTTTATCTGAGGGAATTCGTCGTCCGGCACTGGGGCGCGCTCCTGCTGTTGGCGGGGCATGGCCTGGTGCTGCTGGGGTGTCTCGGGGCATCCGCTTGGGTGACGCCTCCGTCGGGAGCGGGCACCCAGGCCGCCGCTTGGGAACCCCCGGGGCCTGCCTTCCCCTGGGGGACGGATGATGCCGGACAGGATGTGCGTCAACTGGTGCTGGGCGGGGTGGGGCCTCCGGTGGTGTTTGCCTACTCGGTGGCGACGCTGGGCATGGTGTTGGCCCTGCTGGTCGGATTGGGAACGAAGTATTATCTGGGGGAGTCGGGGTGCCGCGCTCTGCGGGCGATCCGCTATGCGGTGACCGGTCTGCCGGTGCTCCTGGTCAGTCTTCTGGTTTCAGCCGTGGCGGGAGGTGGTTTCTGGGTCACGGTGGTGGCGGTGGGTGTTCCCGTGGTGCTGAATAGTGCCGGCTGGGCCTCCGGTTGGCTGCATACCCTGGAAGCCGAAGGTCACACCTTTGCCGCCCGCGCCGCCGGGCTTTCCCGGGCCCGAGTTCTGCTCGCGCACGTCCTGCCCTTGCTCCTCCCCAAATGCGCCCTCCGCTGGGCCGTGTTGGTGCCTTCCCTGCTGCTGGTGGAAGCTTCCCTAGGCTTTGCCGGCTACGGGACGTTCGATGCGGCGCGTCCCGATGTGGTTCCCTGGGGAAGGCTTCTTGCGGAAGGCCGGGCGGTTTTGTTCGAGGCTCCGTGGCTGGTCGGGCACGCGGGCGCGGCCCTCACGGGGACCCTGCTCTTTCTCGCCCTGCTCGCGTGGGCTCTCCACCGCGTAATCAAAGAGGACCTCACCGTGCCACCACTCTGAGGGACTCTTACTTGTCTTTCAACACGTAGACTCCCATCCAGTCCTGCGGCGGGTCCTGGGCCAGTTCGGCGCAGCGTTTCGCGAGGAGACCGGCCGAGGCGGCCAGCATGTTCTCTCCACATCCGGTCAGCTTCTCAAAGGCCTTGCCGGCTTCGGCAAACCCTCCCTTTTCATAGGTGGTGAAGGCCGCGGTATACTCGGCGGCCAGCGCGCGTACCGCATCGGTTGGTTCGGTCAAGACCCCATGGAGACAGACCGGCCGCTGGCGTCCTTTGACCTGAACGTGATCCAGACAGACCGCTTCCGGTTTGATGGTCAGAGCCTGGATGAACTCCGCTGTCGCCAGGATCGGGGCATGGTAGTTTTTTGTCTGAGATTCCACGCGGGCGGTCGTGTTCACCAGGTCCCCCACAATGTTGTAGTCGCGATACTGCCGGGAGCCGACATGTCCCACCAAAGCCGGGCCGTAGTGGAGACCGATGCCGATGTTGAGCATGCCGTCGATCTCATCGGCCTGGGGGGAATCCTGTCTCGCTTTGAGTCCCCGGTAAATTTCCAAGGCTGCCCGCATCGCCCGGTCGGCCGAGTCTGAGCAGGGCTCGGGAGCCCCCCAATAGGCGAGGAACTGATCCCCGGCAAACCGTGAAAGACTGCCGTTTTCGCGCAGGGCGGCGGTGGTCTCGGTCTCGAAGAGCCGGTTCAACAATTCGAAGACCCTTTCCACGGGCATGGTTTCACAATAGGTGGTGAACCCCCGCAGATCGCTCAGCAGCGCCGCCATTTCACCACCCCGGGGCCGGATCATGCCGAGGTCTTTGATGACCTGCTTGAGCACCGCCGGGGAGAAATAGAAGCCCAGCATGGCGTCCCGTTGGGTCCGTTCTTTCTGCTCCACGGCCCAGCGCCGGAAGATCTCCCCGAAGAACGCCAGCGTCCACAGCAGGGCGGTGGCGACGGCCGCGGGGATGAGGTGCCCAAACCAGATCAGCGACCAGCTTCCCGCCGCGATGACGACAAGCCCCAGGATGCCCAGGGTCAGGAGGCGGGTTTGCCGCTTCGCCCAGGCAAAGCAGAAGGTGGCCACCAGGGCGGCGAGGAGGAGTGTCAGGATATCCGCCCAGAGCGGCAGGCGTTTCAGGTCGGTGCCGTGCAGGAGGTCGTTCAAGGCGGTGGCGTGGAGCACCATGCCCGGTTCGCCGGCACCGTGCGCGGTCGGCTTGCCGTCGAAGTCCTTGCCGTAACCAAAAAAGACGATGGCATCCTGGAGCGGGGAAGGCTCACCTTGTTTGGCCAGTTGCGCCTCCAACTGGGGGATCGTCCAGACCCGCTGGCTGATGCCTGCCCGGCGGTCGTAGTCGTCGTTGTAGTAGGAATGCGGCAGATTGAGAAAAAAGGAGGCATCATCAACGGTCGAGACGGCGATGTCGCCATCTTCGGTCAGGGTTTTCCACTCCATGACCCCGGGGCGTCCGTCGCTGGGTTTCACCGCGAGCATTTCGGGAAGGGACGCCGAGAAGGCCGCGAGGGCCAGCGAGGGCAGGGTTTGGCCCTGGAACTGGCGGACGAGACGGTACTGGCGCCAGTTGTTGTCCGGGTCGGGATCAACGTTGACGAACCCGAAGGGAAGCGCATCGCCCCCGGCCGCGGGAACGGAATGCATCAGCGCGTCTTTGTCGGCCAGCATTTCTGCCGGGGTCACGATCTTGGTGGTGCCGCCCGCATTGATTTTCCGGATCGTGTCCGCGAGGATGCGCTGGTCCTGCTCCCGCCCATAGGAGTAGAGAATGTCCAGGGCGATGACCCGCGGCCCCAGAGCGGCCATGGTTTCCAAAGCTTTGGCGGAAGCGGCATACTCGCCTTCCTGGGCGAAGCGGGCCGCGATGGTCTCGTCCATGTTGATCTCGACAAAGCGGATCCGCTCGTCAAGGGGACGGGCGAATCCCCGCTCCCGGGAGTGCAGGATCCGTTCTTCCACTCCAGCATTGGCGGGAGGAGGGATTTCCGCGGCGCGGAAGCGGAGGGCCCGGTCCAGCCAGGAACGCTCCAGGGTCTCCGCGAACTGGACCCCCGTGCCGCGGAGCACCACGAGCAAGGCCAGCACGCAGATGGGGGCGAGCCAGTAGGAGCGGATCGGTTCGAGGGACGGCGACGGTTTCATGCAGAGGGGCGGAGAACCGTCTCAGAGATGGCCAGGAAATCCTACGTCAGTCCCGCTTTCCGATTTTGAAGAGCAGGAGTCCCGGACTTCCTTGGGCAAAAGGCACCGGTTGGCTGTCTTCGGGCCAATCCCGCTCAAGGGCTTTGAAACTGCGGGCTCCCTTGGTGGCTCCGGGAGTGGTGGTGCCCGGGGTGAAGCCTCTTCGCACCGCAGCGATGGCGGACGAAGCGATCCGGGCTTCCACGGCATCGCTGTTGCGATTGCGCATCAGGGTGCCGATGCGGGTGCGCAGGGAAAGAGATTGAAGGAGAATGGCGTCGCTCTGTCCTGCTTTCAGCGCGGATTGGAGGCTGGTGACATTTTTCAGCAGGGAGGACTTCATCGGATCGTCGGGATGAACGAGCAGGACGAAGAGGTCCGCCTTTTCGTCCTCTGACGTGAACGGCCAGATGGCCTTGTCCTCATCGGCGGGGAAACGGGGCGACTTTTCGGAGCCGGTGTTCTCCACAATCACCGGGGGCAGATTGCGGTGGAGTTCATCTTTCCCCGGTTCGAAGGCCACCATCACCAGGACCGATCCCGTCGGGCCTTTGCCGAATGCCAACAGGCGCTTGTTTTTGGCCGGAACCGCATCCTGGGTCAGGACTACGCATTCACCGCCCATCGCCGCGAACTCCTCCGAATCATTGATCACAAAGACCGCCGTGGCTCCTTTTTGCTCCGCCGCCAGGGGTTGGGCCAGAGCCAGCGTGAAAAGGCAGGAAAGTAGTGTGAAATGCGAGATGCTCATGGTGTTCATCGAATGGGACGTCCTTTGGGGGGAATTCATTCAAATCATACCACCCCATCCGCGCGGAACAAGGACCAAGTCCTCGCATTGTCGCCGCAAAGGCGCTGCGCCAGCACTCTCGGCCCGTCCTGGAGCATCAATCCGGAGTTGCGTCGCCCTCAAGGCTCTCAATGTCGGCACTGACACTGGCCCATTCGGTGTAGGCTTTCTCCATCTCTGCCTCCAGGTGATGGAAACGCTCCGAGGCTTCGCGGGCAAGGTCGCCTTTCTTGAAAAACTCGGGGTCGAGGAGTTTCTCCGTCAACGCCGCCTTCTCGGTTTCCTGCGCGGCAATGGTGGTTTCCAGCGCTGCCAGGCGGGTTTTCAGTGGCTTCAGTTTCTCGGTCCGCTGCTGGCGCTGCATGGCCTCGAGCCGGCGCTGCTCTTTGCGGTTGGCCGGGGTGGCGTCCTCCGGGGCTTGGGCGCTGGGGGATTTGCCGGAGACGGACCGGCCGACCGGCGCATTGGCCGCCGCCCTTTCCTCGGCCTTCTTCTCCAGGAAATAGGTCATGTTGCCATGGTACCAGCGGGGCACCCTGCCGGGAACGAACTCCAGCACTTTTGTCACAATGGGGTCAAGAAAGGCCCGGTTGTGGGAGACGATGGCATAGGTGCCGGTGTAGGCATCGAGCGCGCGCTGCAGCATTTCCTGCGAGGCCATGTCGAGATGGTTCGTCGGCTCGTCGAGGATCAGCAGATTCGCCGGTTGCAGCAACATGCGGGCGAGGGCGAGCCGGCTGCGCTCCCCTCCGGAGAGGACTTTGACAGATTTGAAGACATCGTCTCCGCGGAAGAGGAACGCTCCCAGAGTGGTCCGCAGATTGGTCAGGGCGGCCCGGGTGGCGGTGGCTTCGACGGTTTCGAGGACGGTCTTGGAGGGATCCAGTTCGTCGGCGTGGTTCTGGGAGAAATAGGCGATCCCGACCTTGTGGCCCAGCTCCCGGGTGCCTCTGGTGGGGGCCTCCGCCCCGGCGAGAATGCGGGAGAAGGTCGATTTGCCGGCGCCATTGACCCCCACCAACGCCACCCGGTCCCCGCGTTGCAGTTCGAAATCCACCCCTCGCAGCACGTGGAGATCTCCGTAGTATTTCTGGATCCCCAGCATTTTCACCACGGTCTGACCACTGCGCTCGGGCTGGGGGAAATTGAAGCCGATGACTTTCTCTTCCTCTTCGACTTCAATGATCTCCACCTTTTCGAGCTGCTTGATGCGGCTTTGCACCATCCGCGCCTTGGTGGCTTTGGCGCGGAACCGGTCGATGAGCTGCTGGGCTTTCTCGATCTCGCGGGTTTGGTTTTTCTTGGCCTGGAGCAGCTGCTCACGGCGGGCGGCGCGTTCACTGAGGAAAAACGAGTAGTTGCCCGAATAGGCCCGCACTTTGCCGCCTTCGAACGCGAGGGTGCGGGTGGTCAGCGCGTCCAGCAGCGCCCGGTCATGGCTGATCAGCAGGATCGCTCCGCCGTAGTTCCGCAGCCACTGTTCGAGCCACTGGATGGCTTCGATGTCGAGGTGGTTGGTTGGCTCATCGAGCAGGAGGATGCTGGGTTCGGAGAGGAGCAGCTTGGCCAGGGCGATCCGCATCTGCCAGCCCCCGGAGAACGATTCGGTCGGCAGATCGAGTTTCTCCGGGGAACAGCCCAGTCCGTAGAGCACGGTCTCGATGCGCGGCTTCATGCGCGACAAATCATGGTGTTCGAGCCGCATCTGGACATCACCGTAGATTTCCAGAGCCTCGGCATACCCTTCCGATTGGGGATCCAGGGTGGCCATTTCCTGCTCGACTTCGTGCAGCTGCTCCCGCAGCGTCATGACATCGTCGAAGGCCCGCTCCACCTCGGAGAACAGGGTCCGACCGGAGTGGAGCACCCCTTCCTGCGGCAGATATCCCACCGTGGCCTGGCGGGCTTTGACAAGTCGTCCGGTGTCGGTGGTTTCGAGGCCGGCGATGATTTTCAGCAGGGTGGACTTCCCCGCGCCGTTCGGGCCCGCCAGAGCGAGCCGCTCTTTGGCCCTCACGGAAAAGGTCAGGTCGGAAAACAGCGTTCTCGCTCCAAACTGGATGGAAAGGTCTTCTACAGCCAGCATGGTCGGACAACAGGGATGAGCGGGGCAAAGGCCATGGGAGGGACCAAGCTAGCGGGGGCAGGGGAGGGGAAGGCAAGGCAGGAGCAGACCGGCTGACCTCCCCGGGCTCCATCACCGGCGGTGAGGCCTTCCCTCCGTCCTCGGGGTGTCGACATTCCCATCAAATGAGGGGAGCGTCAATTCCCGGTCCCGGACTTTCTCGTTCCGGCGTCACTTCACAAATTCGAACCAGTCCACGTTCATCAGGCCGCCCTTGCCGGGATTCAAGAAGACCGCAACCACATCGGCCGATCCCTCCGGGCTTTTGTTCACCGGAATCGTGAACTCCTGAAACTTGTCCCAGCCTCCGGTGCCGGGGATGACCACGCTGCCGAGCAGGGAACCCTGGGGTGTCCCCGCCCGCAGTTCGACAGTTCCTCCCTCCGTGCCGGAGGACGCGCTGACCTTGACCCGGCTCACGCTGGAGAGATCGATCTTGCGGAAGCGCGCCCACTGGTCGTGCGCGATCGACCCGATGACTTTGCCCTGGATCTTAGGTCCGTTCAATTCGTCCGCTTTCTCTGCCTCGATCCGGCGAGCACGCAGGCGCACCTGGGCTTTGCCGGAGAGCGGACCGGCCGGGGCGCGTCCCAGGTCGGTAAAGGTGGCTTCGAGGATGCCGGTGGAAAGCTTGCCGTCTTTCGGCGGAGTGACCTGTCCGGTGAGGCCCCGCGACACCGTCGGAGTCTGCTGCCCTTCGGCGAGACTATAGATCCATCGGACCATCATGTGCACCTCGTCGGCGGTGTGCTGGGTGTGGGGAAGCATCGGCACCTGGCCCCAGACTCCCGTCGAGCCTTTGATGACCCGGTTCACCGACGCCTCCAGCGCGCCAGCTTGCCCTTTGTATTTCTTGCCGATCTCGATCAGGGGAGGCCCGACGATTTTTTGGTCGATGGCGTGGCAATTGAAACAGTCGGTCTGCTTCATCCGGCTCAGTCCGGGATCGACATCCGTGAGCTTGCCGTCCGCCGCCGCCCAGGAGGAACTGACCAGGGTCCGGACAGAGAATTCGGCTTCTTTGGCGGCCCCATTGCCATCCTCTTCATCATTGACCGCCAACTGGTAACTGACCGGCTCGCCCGGGGTGAAGAAAGCCCCGTCCTGCGGGGAAAGGAAGGCGACTCCGGGGACGGTGTTCCCCACGGTGACGGGCACCACCACCGACGAGGCGGCTCCCTTGGCATCGGTCACGGTGAGTTCGACACGGAAGTCGCCCGGCTCCTTGAGCGTGATCGCCGCCTCCTGACCGGTCGCCATTTCCCGGTCGCCGACCTTCCAGGTGTAGGTGATGGCATCGCCCTCGTGGTCCAGCGAGCCGGCGGCGGAAAGCTTCAGAGTGAGGGGCTCACGGCCGCTCGTGGGGGTGACCGCGGCCTTCACGACCGGGGCGATGTTGCCATACTGATAGCTCATTTTCACCAACCGGGAGTCTCCGTTGGCGCCCCAGGTTTCGCCATAGTCGAGGAAATAAAGACAGCCGTCCCGGCCGAAGAACATGTCGACCGGCCGTTTGATCTGGAATTTCCCGCTGCCATCGTCATCGCCCTGGGCGACCCGGCCACCGGGGAACGGCAGGATGCCGACGAGGTGCCCTTCTTCATCGAGCCGGGCAAAGTGCATGAAGGGACGCTGCCAGTCATAGAACAGCAGGCAGCCGTCATACCAGGCCGGGAGACCTCCCGTTTTCTCAAAGGAGGCGGAATGATGGAACACCGGTCCCCCGCAGGCGGTGCGTCCGCCTTTGCCCAGCTCAGGAAACTCGGGGGACTCCGCGCTGGGATACCACACCAGAGGAGGCTGCACCGGCGGGAGTTCGGTCAGGCCGGTGTTGTTCGGGCTGACGTTGACCGGTTTGGTGGGATCATAGATCGCACCGGGTTTTTTCTCCGCGAAATCAAAGTCCACATAGACCCGGTTGCCGCGGCTGTAAGGCCAGCCGTAATTGCCGGGGCGCCGGACCTGGTTCACCGTGTCGAAGCCCCGCGGACCGCGCTCCTCCCTGTCCCCGCCGGCATCCGGGCCGACGTCGCCCACGTAAACGAAGCCGGTGCTGACGTCGAAGTTGAACCGCCAGGGATTGCGGAATCCCATGGCATAGATCTCGGGCCGTGTTTTGGGGGTGCCGGGCGGGAAGAGATTGCCTTCGGGAATCGTGTAGCCACCTTCCGCGGTCGGCTGGATGCGCAGCAGCTTGCCGCGCAGATCGTTGGTGTTGGCGGAGGACTTCTGGGCATCCCACGGATTCCGGTCCGGGCGCTCGTCGATCGGCGCGTAGCCCTCGGAGTCGTTGAACGGATTGGTGTTGTCGCCCGTGGTCGCGTAGAGACAGCCATCCGGGCCGAAGCGGATCATGCCGGCATGGTGGCAGCACTGTTCCCGTTGCTCTTTCCAGCTCAGCAGATCCTTGCGGCTTTCCAGATCGAGCGTTTCCCCTTTTACGGTGAACCGGCTGATGAACTGCCCGTCGAAATCGGGAGGCGAGTGGAGGAAGTAGATCCAGCCATTGTCGGCGAATTTCGGATCCAGCGCCATGCCGAGAAGGCCGTTCTCCTGCGCCGTCGTCACAGTGAGGGCTCCGATCTCGGACACCAACCCGGTGCCGGGATGCCAGATTTTGACTTTGCCGGCGATCTCGATGAAGAAAATGCGGCCGTCCGGAGCCTCCTGCATCATCATCGGCTGTGGCAGGTTCTCCGCGAGCACTTCAAACTTGAATCGGTAGTCCGGCGGTGCCTCTCCGGCTGCCCGGAGCGGGGAGGGGAGCAGGAACGGGAGAACAAGCAGGCCGAGAAGCCGGGCGATGGATGGGCGCATGGTGGAATCGGGTGGGGTGACCTTGGGATGGGGTTCTGCAACTCAAAGGCGGTCCCGGCGGACGGGATGGGCCTGGGAAATCGGGGGGGACGGCGGTGCGGTGTCGGACAGTCTCTCGGGGCCTGCGCCACCGGGGGCTTATTCCTCTCCCGTGACCTTGCGTCCCCAGCGGCGGAAAAGCGCGGCGGTGGAGATCTTCATGCAGGCGATCCCGTATTTCAGGGCGCGGGAGAATTTGATGGAGCTGCTCTCATCGTCATACCGGGTCGGGCAGGTCACCTCGCAGACCTGGAACCCCTCCTCAAGGGCGGCGATCAGCAGCTCATTGTCGAAAATGAAATCATCCGCCAGAGCGTGGAAGTCCACCTTCTCCAGCAGTTCCCGGCTGTAGGCGCGGTAGCCGGTGTGGTACTCGGTGTGACGGCGGCCAAAGCAGAAGTCCATCCAGTTGGTGATGAACACATTCGAAATGTAGCGCCAGAACGGCATACCCCCGCTGAGAGCGCCTTTGCCGCTGACTCGGGAGCCCAGGCAGATGTCATAGGTGCCTTCGACGAGCATGGCCGCCATCGGCAGGATCAGCTTCGGCGTGTACTGGTAGTCCGGATGGAGCAGGATGATGATGTCGGCACCGGCATCGAGTCCATACTGGAGGCAGCACTTCACATTGCCGCCGTAGTTCTTGTTCTTCTCGTTGACGTGGACTTCGATCCCCAGCTCGCGGGCGATCTCCACCGTCCGGTCCCGGGAGTTGTCATCGCTCAGAATGATGTTGTCGACGATGTCCCGGGGGATTTCCCCCACGGTCCGGGCGATGGTGCGCTCGGCGAAATAACCGGGCATGGTGACGGCGATTTTCTTGCCTTGGAGCATGTCAGCTGGGTGCGGGAAGTGAAGAACAACCGGGTCGCCCCGGACCGGGGATCAGGCGGCGGTTGGAGCGAGGTAGGGGAGTGTCGCGGCGCGTTCCGCGATCAGCGGAGAGGCCTCCAGCAATTCCCCGATGGGATCCCAGCGTCCGCTGGTGAGCGCTTCTCGGGCACTCTCGGGCTGGCCGATGGCGAACGATCCTCCGGGCCACCGGACTTCCCGGGCTTCCAGATCGATGGTGATCTCCGTTGCCGGATCCGCCTCCACGGCCGCCGCGAGGCGCGCGATGTCCTCCGCGCTGGCGGTGACGCAGGGCACCCCGAGCGTCGCGCAGTTGCCGAAGAAAATCTCGGCGAAGCTCTGGGCGATCACGGCCCGAAAGCCGAATCGGTAGAGCGCCTGGGGAGCGTGCTCCCGGGAGCTGCCACAGCCGAAATTGACCCCGCTGAGCAGAATGCTGGCCCCCGTGAAGCGGGGATTGTCGAGGGGATGCCCCGTCGGTGTCCCGTCCGGATCAAAGCGGGCGTCATGGAAGAGATACTCGCCCAGTCCGTCGAAGGTGACGCATTTCATGAAACGGGCCGGGATGATGCGGTCCGTGTCGATGTCGGAGCCGGGGACGAGAACGCCGGAACCGGAGACGGTGATGATTTTTTCCAAAGCCATGACGAGTGCTGCAAGTTGTGGTAATTCCCATGCCCGGAAGGGTAGGGAAGGGGGACTTTAGCGCACGAATTCCGATTGCCAACCGCGAAGATTCCCACCTCAACGCGAAGGGATGGGGCGGGATCTGGCGAGCTCCCACCGTGGCTCGGGACAACGCCGGGTTTTCAACCAGTCTGGGGGAGGGTATTGCCAGCCGGCCGTGGCCGCGCCGGGCCGCCTGATCCCTGCAAGAGGCACGGGCCTGCGTGGTGTCAGTGAACGGCGAGCCTTCCCCCAAGATCAGTTCCCCGGATCCCCGGATCCTCACGCCGCCAACGCATCCAGCGGGCTGGGCGTCTCCACGCCGGGCCGGTTCAGCACATGGGTGTAGATCATCGTCGTCTTCACATC
>JADZAX010000206.1 GCA_020852405.1 Verrucomicrobiales bacterium | reverse complement strand
TGGGCCACGGCTTTGAAGCGCTCAGAGGAAGTCACATTGACCTTCGGTGCCTGCTCGTCCTCATCCAGTTCACGGACCGTGACTTCCGGAGCCTTGGAGCAACCGGCGAGGAAGATCGCTGCCAGCAGGACCAGCAAATGCGACCACGAGGAACGGAACTGAGGGCTTGGAACGTCGGGGGGATGAGGCATCAGTATAAGGAGGAATGGCCACGGGAACCCTTGCCTTGATTGAGTGTCCGCTCAACTCACATCTTCACGTAGAGCGAAAAAGCGTAAGCTTGGTGTGGCCGCCGACATACCCCGGTTCCTTCAGGGTTTGAAGTCCGGGGGCAGATACCAACCATCCGTGATGAAGCGCGTGATCACGAAATGTTCGGTGCCGTGGGGAAATGCTGTTTTCTTCAACTCAAGAATGCAAGCGAGCGGGTATTGGCTCCAATCCGCCAAATCGGTCATTTTCTTGGCGAGAGGGCTGTTGCGATCAACGAACCCAAACGCATCCAAGGCGGTGCCGGGCACCGTGAGTTTGTAAACAATATAATCGGCAAGATTCTTGAACTGGGGACGGTCCGCCCCGTAATAATCGGTGCGCTCGATTTGCACGCGAAACATACGTGGTGCCGGATCCTTTTGCTCCATGAATCGGTGAAAGTGGGCGTCCTTGAACTCCACAAAACTTTGCCATTCCACACGCGGGCCGGCATCGGTGTTTCTCACGACGACTGGAATGGGGGGAGCATTTCCGGCCAGGTGCACATCATAGACGAGGAATGGTTCTCCAAAAGTGGGGGAATCCTCGGTGGTGCTATATGAGAAATTGGCCCTCACGGGCATGTCAGGATGGCCTTCTTTTTCGTAGTAATTTTGGATTACGGGCTCCAGTTTTTTGCCTTCGTAGATGAAGGGGAGTCGCTGGTGCCAGTTGGGAGCCAACAGGAAAGCATCCAGAACATTGCGGGGATCCGACATGGATACGGTCGGCAGAGGCACTTCTGTCCCAGACGAGGCTTCTCCTTTGTTCAGGACGTCGGTCACACTGGGAAGTACCACTGTGCCTTCTTTGTCCGGAACCGGCTTGATATTAGTTGGAGAGGGTTGGATTGATGGCGGACGGGGGATGGCTTCAGGCTCCCTGGTAGGGCTCCCCACTATTGTTGAAGGATCGATGGTGGTGGTGTCGATCTTGATCTCCGGAACCGTCAAACTGATCCCCGGGGACTTTGGGGAGTCGCTGACAGCGGGTGGGGAGGACGCGCGAAGCGGAGGAGGCTGGGTTTCGGTGTGGATCACTTCGGGGATCTTAGGCGAAGGAGCCACTGCAGGAGATACTTCCGGTGCTCCAGACGCGGTCCCCTGCGTTGTCGCCGTTTGGGAGGAGGTGAGAGGAGCCGCAGGATCCACTGGGGGTTCGCTATGGAATGCTGAAAGGGCAAAGAAAAACAGTCCAGAGACAACCAACAAGGCCGTGGCCACGGCAATCATTCGCAGCGTCTTTGTTCCGAAATAGGTGCGGAAGGACGAGGCGGCGGAGGCTTCCGCGGGGGACTGGAACAACCCTTCGTCTTCAGGCAGCATCGCCCCCGGATCAGGATATTGAGATACAGCCGAGGGGTCCAACTCCTGGAGCGAGGAACTTGGAAAGCCCTGGTTGGGCAAGGTGAGCGCTGACGGGGCTTGATTCGATTGGCGTGTGCCTCTCCGTCCATATTCGGCCAAAGGATTTCTTTGGAAGGAACTTTCCTCTCTTGGTGACGGGGCCAGATTGGGGATTTGGATCCGGGTTCCTTCTGTGGAGAGGTCTGGCGGAGGAGCCACGGCCTCGTAATTGATCAGGGGAATGGGAGTTGTTTTGGCCGTGGGCCTACTCTGTGCCCAAGGAACCGGAGGGGACACATCAGGATTGCTGGGGTGGGCCAGAAGGGATCTGGGCCGCTCGGCTTCCTCATAGGTCAGCTGGTCATCGGCCGGCGTCGGAGGTGCCTGGAAGGCAGGTGCGCGGAATTGGATGGGCTGGGTCTCCAAGCGCCTTTCTGAGGGAGATGGCGAGGTTGGAGCCGGCACTGGTCGAAGGGACTGCGGCTTTGGCGGCACCCCAGGAACCGGTGCCTTAGGGAGTGACCAAGCAGGCACATCGGTCAAGTCCCGATCCGGCAGTCCGGTGGCTTCATTGTTTGAAATGGCGATGCGCGGGGGATTGCTCTGGGCCAAGAAAGGCCTCACATGGGGCTGAGCGAGTCCCGTCCCGGTGTGCGGCAAGGGCTGGGCACGTTCTGGTCGGGAATGAAGATCAGGCTGGGGCAGAGCTGGCGCCGGTTCCTCCTCTCCGGTAAGCCAGGGCGGTCGGGTGGCTGCCCTGGGAGCGGGAGGCAACAGGTGCGGGGGAGGCTCCAAGGGGATTGCGTCAAGGTCGCTCACCGGGGTGAGCAACGGACCGGAAGGACGCGCCATGAGTGGTGGCTGAAGATCTGCAACTCCTGCCGCCTCAAGCGATGCAAGGTCCGAGGGGCGGTTGGCGGGCGGATGAATCCTCCCCGCTTGGGATGGAAGAGTCGGTTTGTCGCGAGGTGCGGCCTGAGGCGGAGAGGACGCGGCGACTTGGGGCGGGGGCGGACCAAGGTCCGGGAGACTGGGCCAGAGGGGAGATCCCCCTTTGGGCGCGGGCGGCGGAGGTGGCGGGGCTGCCACCGGTTCAGGCGCCGGAGCAGGCCGCGGTGCCGTGATCGTCGCGCCGCATTTCGGGCATGGTCCTGTGACCCCGGCGAGTCGTGCCGGCACCTTCAGATTGGAACCGCACCCGGGGCACCGGAAGGATATTTTTTCATCCGATGTCGCCTGCATGAAACTGAATTAACGCCTGAAGGCATCTCCAAATGATACCTCCAGCTTTTTGTCAAAAGAAAACCTTTTGACATGCTAACATTCTCCTGAGCGGGACGCAACCAATTGCTCAGAGACCAGACAAATGTTCTGAAATTGTCCCAGCGCTTATTTTTTGCCTTCCACGCCACCCCCTGAATTGGCGAGGTGGGCATGTTCGGGTGGCAGGGCTGCTTTGAAGCGGCTCTTGTCGATCGCTTTCATAAACGCCTCGACCGGGGAAACGATTCCTTCCACCATTTTTTGCCAGATGGCGTAGTCCATGAACTGCATGCCGTGCTCTTTCCCTCCGGTAATGATGTCATAGAGTTTCTGGGTGGCCCCTTCCCGAATCACAGAGCTGACCGCCGGGGTGGACACGAGAATTTCATTGACCGCGACGCGGCCCGGGCGGTCGTCCCGGCGCATCAGCAACTGGGCCACGATGCCGCGCAGGGAGGCCGAAAGCATGGTGCGGACCTGAGATTGCTGATCGGAGGGGAATACGTCCACCAAGCGGTCGACGGTCTTGCGGGCATTGTTGGTGTGCAGGGTGCCAAACACCAGCAGCCCCGTTTCGGCAGCCGTGAGAGCCAAGGAGATGGTCTCCAAGTCTCGCATTTCCCCCACCAACACGATGTCGGTGTCCTCGCGCAAGGACGCTCGCAGTCCGTCCGCGAAAGAGGGGGTGTTGATGGGCACCTCGCGCTGCGTGATGATACTGGTTTTGTTGGAATGAACAAATTCGATCGGTTCTTCGACGGTCACGATGTGGCGTGAGTAGTTGACGTTAATGTAATCAATCAGGGCCGCCAGTGTCGTGGACTTGCCGGAACCGGTGGGACCGGTGACGAGAACAAGGCCGGATTTGGTGTCCCCAAATCGTTCCACCACTTTGGGAATGCCCAACTGGTCGAGCGTGGCGATCTTGGTGGGAATCAAACGAAAGACCGCTCCGAGTCCGTTTTTCTGCTTGAAGTAGTTGCAGCGGAACCGCGACATTTCATCCATTTCATAGGCAAAGTCGAGGTCGCCCCGCTCCAGAAACCGGGCGAAAGCCTTCTCTTCGCAGATTTCCGCCAGCATGTATTTGAGGGTCTCATGATCGAGAGTGCCTTCGGCAATGGCTTGGACTGCCCCGTGGAGCCGGGCTTTGGGGGGTTGGCCTTCCGAAAGATGCAGGTCGGATGCGCCCGAATCGACGAGGTATTGGAAATATTGATCGATGATGGCCATGGGAGGCGGGGAAAAATGGGAGGAAAAGTGGGGCGAACAAACGGGCGGGTCAGGAAACTCCGAGTTTTTTGCGCATTTCTGCAGGGTCCAAAGCCCGGGCGACGGCTTCTTTCGGGCTGATGATGTCGTCCTGGACCAGCTTGTGCAGGGCGTCGTCCATTTGGATCATGCCGAAGGCCTTGCCCACCTGCATGATGCCGGGAAGCATGAACGTTTTGCCGTCCCGGATCGTGGCGGCCACGGCCGGGGTGTTCACCAACAATTCCAAGGCGAGGGCGCGGCCGGAGCCATCCTTTCGCGGCACCAATTGCTGAGAAACAATGCCGCGCAGCGATTCACTGACCATGATGCGGATTTGATCCCGCTGGTCGGTTGGGAAGACGTCCAAAAGTCGGTCCAAGGTTCTGGCAGCCGATCCGGTGTGGAGGGTGGCGAGAACCAAGTGGCCGGTTTCCGCCGCGGTGATGGCCAAGGAAATGGTTTCCAAGTCGCGCATTTCCCCGACCATGATCACGTCCGGATCCTCTCGCAGAGCCGCCCGCAGAGCTGCGGAGAACGAATCGGTGTGCAGATGGACTTCCCGTTGGTTCACATGGCATGCCTTGGAGTCCAGGACATACTCGATGGGGTCTTCCAGCGTGATGATGTGGTCGTGCCGGCTTTCATTGATTTCGTTCATGCAGGCCGCCAAAGTCGTGGACTTGCCACTGCCGACCGAGCCGGTGATGAGCACCAGGCCATTGTGATACTGGAGCAGTGGTTTGATGGCCTTGGGCAGGTTCAACTCATCCATGGTACGGATGGTGTTGTTGATGACCCGGAACACCATCTCCCAGCCAAGTCGTTGTTTCACCACGGAGGCGCGGAAACGTCCAGATTCGGAAACGTATGCGAAATCAACATCCCCCCGCTCTTCCAGCCGGGTGAGCTCTTTTTCGGGAAGGTAGTCGCGGGCCAGTTTTTCGGTGTCCGCCGGCGTGAGTACTTCGGAATCCTCCCAGATCGGCTGGAGCAGTCCGAAGCGCCTCCAGGAGGGTTTGCAGGTGGGAGAAAGATGAACGTCGGAGCAATTGTATTCCTGCGCCAGTCGCAGGTAATCGTCAACGTGGTCAAGAACTTTGATGGTATCAGCCATGGGGCGCGTCAGGGGATTCGGGCACGTCAGAGGAGGGGCGGTGGTTACTCCATCTTTGGAACTCCGAAAGGGCGAAATTTTTCAGAGTGGGAGCAATACCGGATATTATTTCTTTTGCTGCGGTTCCCATCAAGCCTAAAACAAGGGTTTTGCTCAAGGACTTTGCGGAGGTCGATTTGGAACCCGAATTCCTGCCTAGCAATCGAGAAAGGATCCAACCGGCGGCGATGCCGCCACCAATCCACCAAGCAGGGTGTTCCTGGAACGACGTTTGCAGTCGCCGGGAGACGTTCATCCGGTCTGTCAGGCTTCCCAAATCCCGGGAAAGCCCCTCACGGGCAACGGCCAACCGGGCCACGATTTCAGCCCGGTGATCGCCGGAGGATGAGTGGGTTCGGTTCACCTCGGTGGGTTGTCAGATCCTGCTGAGTGACGCCGGTGGCGGTCCAACCAGCTCCTGTCTTTTTCCAATTCTGCAAGAGAACTGGCAAACCAGGGTCTTTTCTTGGTTCGGCCGGCAACGCTGAGTAGAATGAACCCTGTCAGAAAATGGATGAGCGCCAATCCCGTAAGCGTCAGTGGCCAGGGCCAATGGGCGTAGCGGTGCATCAGTCCAACCAAGGCCGCGATAAACACGGCATAACCAAGGATGAGAAAGACCACGCCGATGATCAGGCAGAGCAGCGTCCGTCGGATGGCGCGCCCGGCCTCCTTCGCCTCAACCTGGGCCAGATCAAAGCGCAGAGATAGGTAATCAATCGCGGAGCCCAGAGCTGAAAAGGTAGCCTCCGGAATTCCTGCGGACCCTGAGGGGGCGGAAGATGGAGTCTCAGGATCGGGCATGAACAGGCGAAGAAACCGGGCAGGAAGAAGCGGCAGAAGGAGTTCCCGCCGTTTCAGCGGAAGAGGCGTCCCACGAGGAATCCCACTCCGAGCGCGATCAGGACAGATTTGGTGGGATTTTCCCGAACATAGCGCTCGGTTTCTTCTTGCCAGTCGCCAATCCTCTCCCGGGCGTCCGTAAAATGTTCTTCGGCCACATCACGCAGGTGATCGGATTTCTCCGAAGCGATGGCCCGGAGGTGCTGGACGCGTTCCCCGGCGACTTCGCGAAGGTGCTGGACCCGCTCTTGGGCGACATCCTTGAGTTGCTGGGCCTTATGGGCGGCAGCGGCGCGCAACTCCTCGGCAGCCTGGAGGGCCTGGGATTTGACGCCTTCGATCGGGTCTTTGGGAGTGGCAATGGATTCGCTCATGACTGGCAGGTTTCTGGGATGGTTTGCGCCCGGGCAGGTGGGCGACCATAAGATGACATAGGGGCCACGCTTTGGCAAGCCTGCCTCTGGCCGTCTGCGAAGCGAAGTCAAACAGGTGGAGAGACTCCCCGGAGTGTGAATTCTCCTCTCCTGAGAACCTGCCCGGGGACGTCTCAATATCGCAGCAACTCCCGCAAAGTGGTGCAGATGGATTGCCAAGTGGGCCTGTGGGCACGCCAAAGATTGGGATGGTAGGGAATTGGGGTGTCCCGCGAATTCAGCCTCCGTGGAGGCGCATCGAGCAGGTGAAACCCTTCGGCCACGACTCTGGAAGTAACTTCCGCCGTCAGGCCTCCCCACGGGAAAGCTTCCCCAACGCAGAGCAGGCGACCGGTCCGGGAAACCGACGCCAGGATGGTGTCCGTGTCGATCGGCTTTGCGGAGCGAAGGTCCACCACTTCAATTTCCCAACCTTCCGGCGCCAGGTCCCGGGCGGCCCGGAGGGACTCATGGACCATGGCGCTGCAGGCGACCACGGTGGCGTCTCGGCCTTTGCGGGCGATCCGGGCTTTGCCAATGGGCAGGGAGTCTTCCGGGAGGGAATCCGCCTTGAGGTGGTAGTAGAGGTATTTGTGCTCGCAGAAAATGACGGGATCGTCGATGTGGATGGCTTCCAGCAGCATATGGTAGGCATCCTCCACGGTGGCGGGGGTCAGCACGATCAGGCCGGGATAATGGGCATAGAGGGCCTCCATGCTTTGACTGTGGAACGGGCCGCTGCCTTCGGTTCCACCGGAAGGGAGGCGGATCGTCACCGGGCACGGGACGCCGGTTCTCCAGTAATGGGTCGCCGCCTGATTGATGATTTGATTGAATGCAATCGACGAAAAGTCGGCAAACTGCA
>JADZAX010000205.1 GCA_020852405.1 Verrucomicrobiales bacterium | reverse complement strand
GGCCTTGGGGGGATCTCCCGCAGCGATGACTTTGACCATGGCTGGAGAGGTCAGCTTGATCTGGGGTTGACCTTTGGACAATCCGATGACGCCGGTCACTTCGATGGTTTTCCCGGCATAGAGGCCGGCGGGACCGCCTTCGTCGAACAACGGCACATCCTGGGCGAAAGTGACCAGGGTGAACTTGGAAGCTTCGAAATTCACAAAATGGATGCCGGAAGAAGAGATCCCCGTTTCAGAAACTTTCCCCGTCACGGTGATCCGCTGGCCTTCCTTGTTTTGCAAGACTTTCGTGGCGGAGGCCACAATGCGCGGGAATTCCGGCATCACACCGGGCGGGTCAACGGCACCAAGGGGTGCCCGACCCATCCAGAAAACAAGGAACAAGAGCACCAGCCATGGCTGGGAGGACGGTTTCATAGGTGAGGTATTTTGGACACTCCCTGCCGGGTCGGCAAGCATTTCCCTGCCGTGCCGGTGTGAAAGTGCCTCCACTTTCCGCTTTGCTTTTTGGATTTCGACCGTTGCATGGAGACATGTCATCCTTTTCGCCTTCGCTTGCCGAGTGGTTGCCGGCGCCGGAGCCTGCCGATCCCACGGCGGAGCCGCGTCTCCATGTGGTCTGCCGGACATCCGCCCAACTCAGCGCGGTGCTGACCAGCCCGGTGGCAGTGGCCTCGGTGACCTTGGACTACGAGGATCTGCGACGTTATGCGGATGCCGTTGAGACGGCCCGGCTGACGCCCGAAGCGCCCCCCCTTTTCCTGGCCACCCCCCGCATTCAAAAATCGGGCGAGGAGGGATTTTTCAAATTGATCGCCCGGGCCGCCCCCGACGGAGTGCTGATCCGAAATCTTGGGGGAATTCAGTGGTTCCGTCAGGAAGCGCCAGAGCTGACCCGGGTCGGTGATTTTTCCCTCAATGTCAGCAATCCGATCACCGCCCGCCTTTTCCGCGAGCAGGGTCTGGAGCGGCTCACCCTGTCTTATGACCTGAATGCCGGGCAGGCTCTGGACCTGCTGCAATCGGCCCCGCCGCAATGGTTCGAACTGACCCTGCACCAGCACATGCCACTGTTTCACATGGAGCATTGTGTCTTTTGCACCTTTCTCAGCGAAGGAACCGACTACACCAACTGTGGCCGTCCCTGCGAAAGCCAGGAGGTCCGGCTCCGGGATCGGGTCGGCCAGGAGCACCTGCTGAGCGCGGACACGGGCTGCCGCAACACTCTCTTCAACGGCCGGGCGCAAACCGCGGCCCGGTATTTCCAACCCTTCCTCGATTCGGGATTGCGGGACTACCGCTTGGAACTGCTCAAGGAAGATGCTTCCGCGACCTGGAAGCTATTGCGCATCTATGACGACCTGCTCGCTGGGCGGATTGAAGGGGACGAAGCCTGGTCCGAAGTGGGAGCCATCTCACGACTCGGCGTCACTGAAGGCACTCTGGGATGAAGCGAACGCCACCTTCCTGCGCGCCCCCCAAGCGAGGGATAGCGCCCATCAGCCATTGCAGACGGCCTGGTCGGGAGTAGGTTGATTTACCCCCGGAACCGGTCCCACAGCGGGACATTACCTCTCCCCCTCCGTTGAGAACGCTACCCATCACCCACTATTTGACAGCGCTTTGCGCTCTGTCAGTATCTTCCGTCGCCCTGGCCGGCGGACCGGATTGGAAATCCGTCGAGGCGACCTTGAGCCAACGTTGTTACGAATGTCACGGCGGCGCCAAGACGAAAGGTGACATCAACCTGAAGGAACTCGCCACAGATCCGAAACTGAGCGAACAATTCGAACTTTGGGAGAAGGTGCAAGACACCATCACCAACGGGGACATGCCCCCACCCAAGGCCAAGCAGCTCACTGGTGACGAGGAGAAGCTGGTCACCACGTGGGTCACCGGAGCCCTCGATGCCCTTGCCGAAGCCAAGGCGGGCGATCCCGGACCGGTCACGATGCGCCGCCTCACCAATGCGGAATACGATTTCACGATCCGTGACCTGACAGGTCAAGATTTCCGGATGGCCCGGGAATTTCAAACCGACGGCGGCGGCGGCGAAGGCTTCTCGAACACCGGGGATGTGCTCTTCATCAGTCCTCAACAACTGGACAAATACCTCGCGGCGGCGCGCAAAATCACAGACCACGCCTCGGTCCTGCCGGGAACCGGCATTGTCTTCCAGGCCCAACGGCTTGGTTTGCGCGGTCCCGAACAGTGGAAAGCCCAGGCGGAACAAGGGCTCTATGTTTGGTATCAGCAGAAAGCCGCCCCCCACCTTCCGAAAGATTTCGATGACATGCGTGAGGCGGACTACATGATCGCCTGCTGGCGCCACCTCCATTTTCAAGAACCGCTGGAAAAACTCGCCCAGGAGAACCAATTGCAGCTCCCTTTCCTCGAAAACTGGTGGCGTCTCGTCAAGGCCACCGAACCAAAATCGCGCTTCCTCGATTTGACCCGCGCCACTTGGCGCGAACTGCCGGGACCGGATGCCGCCAAGCCGGGCGCGGTCCCGGAGGCGGTGACCACCGGGGCCCGGGCCATCCAAACCCAGCTCCGTTCCTGGAACAACCCCAAGAAACCCGGGAGCGGAGTCCAACGTCAGCAGCAGGACGCGGACGGACTCCGCAGTTACGCGATGACTGCGGACGTCAAAGGGAAACGGACGGTTCTCCTCTGCATCGGGGACCTGGGGGACGGCAACCAGGGTGACCTCGCTCTGGTCACCAAGATCGAGGTGCGCACCAAAAAAGGGCCGGTCAATTATTTCGACTGGCTCCGCCGTCAGGTCGAGGAGGCCCGCAAGGCTGGCGCCGCTGCCCCCGCGACGGCCGGACCATTGAAAGAGCAGCTCGCCGGATGGGAAAAAATCCTCGGGGCGTTTGGCAAACATCCCCAGGGGCGCGCCATCGAGCCCGGAACGCTTGCTCTGGCGGCCCCGCAGGTCCTGCCCCTCCCCTTGCCGGAGGATGCCAATTTCGTCCGTGCCGATGTGAGCCTCGACATGAAGAATCCCGAAGTCGATGCCGCCACCATCCAGTGGACCTTGGCGACGGACCAGCCCCCCGACGTGAAGCAAATCATCCCCGGGGTGCTCACCATCTGGAAGCGCCAGACCGAAGCCGCCCGTCGCGTCATGGGGGATTTCGGAGTCATGAAAATGGCGTTTCCTGACATGTTCGAACGGAGGCTCGAACAGGTTGCGACCAATCTGTATCGCGGGAGTCCCGGCATCGGCGTCTACTACCTCAGCGATGAACAGCTGGCTGGTCTGCTCCCCGATCAGGAAAAAAAGCAACTCGAATCGATGCGGAAAGACTGGTCCTTTGTCGCCCAACGCCAACTCAATCCACAGCGCCAGAAGGAGTGGGATGCCCTAGTGCAGGAGCATCTGCAGCGCTTCGCCGCCCGGGCTTGGCGCCGGCCACTTTCTCCCGAGGAGAAGGGCCATCTGGGGGCGTTGTATCAAACTTCGGTAACCTCCGGCCTTGATCGTGAATCCGCCGCCCGGGAGGTTCTGGTCCGCGTTCTGGTCTCGCCGCACTTCATTTTCAAACCCGAAACGCTGCCGGTGGAGTCGCGGGGCGCCGCTCCGGAAATTGCCCTGACGGACTGGGAAGTCGCCTCCCGTCTGAGCTATTTCCTGTGGTCCTCCCTGCCAGACTGGCAGCTGCGGCAAGCCGCTGAAAAAGGGACCCTGCTCCAACCCGGCAATCTCGAAGCCCAGACCAAAAGACTTCTCAAAGACCCGAAAGTGGCCGCCCTGTCTGTTGAGTTTGCCGGACAATGGCTTGGGTTCAACGGGTTTGACGCGCAGAACACGGTCGATGAGAAGAAGTTCCCCGAATTCACCCCAGAGCTTCGGGCCGACCTCTACCGCGAATCGGTGACCTTTTTCACGAACTTGTTCCGCGACGACCGCCCCGTGGGCGACATTGTGGGCGCGGATTACACCTTTCTCAACGAGCGACTGGCCAAGTTCTATGGCATTTCCGGAGTCACCGGACCGGAGTTCCGCGAGGTCAAGGTGGCCGACCATCAGCGTGGCGGGGTTCTCGGAATGGGCAGCATTCTGACCAAGACCTCCCGTCCCAACCGCACCAGTCCCGTGGTCCGGGGCAATTATCTCTACCAGGTCGTGCTCGGCCAGTCTTCCCCACCGCCACCGCCGAATGTTCCGAAACTTCCCGAGAGCGCCGTGAAGCCTTCCTCTCTGCGGGAAGCTCTTAAGATTCACCGGGAAGATGCGGCCTGTTCGGTCTGTCATGATCGCATTGATCCACTCGGCTTTGCGCTGGAGTCGTTCGATCCCATCGGGCGCTTCCGTCCTGCGGATGAAAGCGGTGGCAAGGTCGACGACACCTCGGAATTGAAGGACGGCACCCGTCTGGAAGGCATCGCCGGACTGAGGAAGTATCTGTGGGCGAAGCAATCCAACATCAACGGCCAATTCTGCCGGAAATTGCTCGGATATGCCCTCGGAAGGCAAACCCTGCCCACCGACAAACCGCTCCTCACCGAAATGCAGGCCGCTCTCGACGCGAACCAGGGCCACGTGTCTGCGGCGGTGCTCACGATTGTGAAAAGCCGCCAATTCCTCAACCGCAGAGTTGAAACCACGGTCACCTCCGCCCCCTGATCCTCTCCTTTCCCCCAATCATCCCATGAACCTCACCCGACGCAATCTTCTCCGTGGCACCGGCATCGTCCTGGGCCTCCCGTGGTTGGAATCCATCGCTTCCTTTGGGGCCGAGTCCACCAAGGTGAACGCCGCTCCCCGCCGTCTGGCAGTATGTTTCACCGGCAACGGGGTCAATCCTTTCCACTGGGGCGCCACCCAGGGGCCAGAGGGGATGCAGTTTTTGAAATCACTTTCGCCGTTGGAGCCTCTAAAACAGCAGATCTCCGTGTTCAAAGGCCTTTGGAATCCGACCACGGTTGAGGGGGAAGGCGGGCATTATCCCAAGATGAATGTCCTTTCCGGGTTGAAGGTGAAAAAGACCACGACCGATGTCGAAGTCGGGATCACCATGGACCAGATCGTTGCCGCTCATGCCGGTCAGTTCACGCCGGTCTCCAGCATGGTGATGGGCACGGAGCGTCCGAGTTACAGCACCGACTCCGGCTTCACCTCGATCTACTCGGCCTACCTCTCCTGGAGCAGCCCGACCACCCCCGCTCCCAAGGAAATTTTCCCCCAACAGGCTTTCGATCAGTTGTTCGACGATGGCAGCAAACGGGTCCGTGACAAGAGCATCCTCGATCTGGTCATGGATGACGCCAAAAGTCTGCGCCCCAAGCTGAGTCACCGGGATGGCCAGAAACTGGATGAGTATCTCGGCTCGGTGCGGGACTTGGAACAGAGGATTGCCAAGGCGGAGCAGTTCAGCAAAGCAGAAACCGGGGGACAGGGATGGACTCCCACCGTGAAGACTCCCACCATCCCCAGGCCCGGCCCCGGCATCCCGGCACTGGCCGAAGAGCATCTCCGCCTCATGTTCGACATCCTGGTGCTGGCTTTCCAGATGGACCGCACCCGGGTTGCCCCCTTCATGATGAACAACGACCTTTCCAATATGCGCTTCGCCGGACTGGATGGCATCAGCGGGGGCATCCACGAATTGTCCCACCATGCCGGCGATGAGACCAGGCTCTCCATGTATCAACGGGTCAACGAATACCAGGTCAAATTGTGGGGGGAAGCCCTCGCCAAAATGCAGGCAACCAGCGAGGGAGAACGCACCCTGTTGGAGAACAGCATGATCCTGCTGACGAGCAGCCTCTTTGACGGGAATGCCCATGATTCACGCCAATTGCCGGTGGTCCTCGCCGGCGGAGGCGGAGGCACCATTCAAGGGGGGCGCCACCACGACCTGAGCGCGGAACCGAACCGCAAACTGTGCCGCCTCCACCTGGCCTTGATGGACCGTATGGGCGTGCATGTCGACCATTTCGGGGACGCCGAAAACGCGCTGGCGATTTGACGCGGGCTTCCTGTTCCGGGAGCCCCAGCCGGTGGCTATTCTGCCATCACCGCCAGAACTGACTGGGATGGGT
>JADZAX010000204.1 GCA_020852405.1 Verrucomicrobiales bacterium | reverse complement strand
CGTTTTATCCGCACCTTTGAACGCTCGCTGCTTGTGAACCAGCTCATGAGCACCAAGCTTGGGGGCCTGGTCGCCGGGTGGCGCCCCTCGGACAAGGTATGGCTCGAAGGGGGGCTTTATGGAGGAGCACTCACCGAGGAACTGCTCCTTCCCTCCCGGCACGGAGGACTCGGGGCGAGTGCCCGAGCCGGGTGGAACGTTTCGCGGACCACCGCAATGCGGTTGGACAGCTTTTTTTCCGACCAGAACCCGGCCAGCAACGCCATGTCCCCCTATGCCTGCCTGGTTTCGTGGAATACCGAAAGCCGGTTCGGCCCATGGGGGTTGATGACCGATGTCATGGCCGGAGTGGGGGGAGACGAGAGCGCCCATCCCGACGTGTTCGGTCTCGTGCTGATGCCCAGCTGCCAGCTGACCGACCGGCTCCAGGCCGTCTTCCGCTATCAGTATGCCAATGCGAGGGGAACGGAAGGACTGAGCCTGCAGAAACGCTATGAACGCCCCACTGTGGACGACGGGGCCGCTCTTCGCGGCGACAACTACCACGCCTTTTACCTCGGCATGAATTACCGGTTGTGCCAGGACAAACTGAAGCTCATGGCAGGCCTGGAGTATGCCACCATGGGCGGTCACGCAGATTACCAAGGGTGGACCTTGATGTCCGGGATCAGAATGTATTACTGAGTCACCGCACGGGGGGCAGGAGAGGCCCCTGCAAAACGGCTCGCGGCGGCGGGGAATGCCGGTTTCAGCGATGCTGTCACGGGAGGTTCCGGGCACCCAATGCGCCATTGACGCCGGGACCGCTTTGCCGTTGATTTTGGGTCCATTTCCTCCCGCCCATGATGCCGCAGCTTTCACCTTCCCCGAGATTCCCCCTTTACCAGTCCTTCGCCTGCGTGTTGCTCGCCGCGGGAATGGCCCAAACCCCTCTGCTTTTCGGCGCGGACGTCACCCCGGCCAAAGCCAAAACCGCGCCCCGGCCCACCCGCACCACATCGGAATACGACCAGGAGGCCGCCATCCGGACCGCCAATTTCACCAAACCGGAGGACATCCAGGTCAGCCTCTTCGCGGACGAGTCCCAGACGCAGAATCCAAGCGCGATTTGTTTTGACCTCCAAGGCCGGCTCTACATCGCGGAGATCCACCGCTGGCGGGACGGGGTCGAGGACATCCGCAACCAGCAGTTCATGCTCGCCGACGACATCGCCATCCAGAAAACGGCGGACCGCCTCGCGATGTATCAAAAACACGCGGCCCGCATCCCGATGGAGCATTACACCGCGTATGAAGACCGCATCATCCGCGTCGAAGATGCCGACGGCAATGGACGGGCCGACAAGGTTTCGGTCTTTGCCGATGGCTTCCGGGATCCCCTCGATGGCCCGGGGATCGGCGTCATCGCCGGGGAGGACGGCAGCATCTACTACACGAACATCCCGCGACTCTGGCGTCTCCAGGACAAGGACGGTGATGGCAAAGCAGAGGTCAAAACGGTGATCCAGGACGGCTTCGGCCCCCGGATGAGCCTGAGTGGCCACGACATGCACGGCCTCGCCTGGGGTCCCGACGGACGCCTCTACTGGAGCATCGGCGACCGCGGCTACAGTTTCACCACGAGGGAGGGACGCCACTATCACCGCCCCATGGAAGGCGCGGTGTTCCGCTGCGACCCGGACGGTTCGAACCTGGAGGAATATTACCGCGGCCTCCGCAATCCCCAGGAACTGGCCTTCGACGAGTTCGGCAATCTTTTCACCTGCGACAACGACGCCGACTCCTGGGACACGGGACGTCTCGTCTACATCCTCGAAGGAGGCAGCTCGGGGTGGAACCATGGCCACCAGGCGCTCCTGATTTTCCGCAATCAGCTCGGAGTGAGGACTCCCGACTACGCGCATCCCGGCCGGTCGACCATCCCCATGAATCCCTGGATGACGGAGGGCCTGTGGGAACCCCGTTTTGAAGGACGTCCCGAGTGGGCGCTGCCACCGGTCGACAAAATCTCCTGGGGTCCCTCCGGACTGGTTTACAACTATGGGTCCACCGCCCTGCCGGCACGCTATGCTCGGCATTTCTTCGTCTGCAACTTTGGCGGCTCGAAGGGTGATCTGGAAACGTTCACCGCCGAGCCGGATGGCGCGGGATTCAAGTCCGGGGATCACCACGTGTTCATGGTCGGACTGGGCAACACCGATGTGGAATTCGGCCCCGATGGAAAAATGTATCTCAGCTGTTTCAACAACAACGGCTGGTACAAGGAGAATCTCGGCAACATCTATTCCCTCTATTCCAAAGAAGAAGCCGCTTCCAACACCGTCCGGGCGACCAAGGAACTCCTGCTCTCGGACATCGCGGCGAAATCCGCCGAGGATCTCGGCGCGCTGCTTGGCCACGCCGACCTCCGGGTCCGGCAACGTGCCCAGGTCGCTCTGGCGGCCCAAGGCGGAGACGGAGCGCGGCGCATTTTCGAAACCGCCGCCTCCGACACCTCCTCACCGCTCTTGAAACGTCTTCATGGCATTTGGGGCCTTGGGCAACTGGCGCGGAAAGATCCGGCCCTGCTCTCCCTCCACACCAAGCTCCTCACGGATCCCGAAGCTGAAGTCCGTGCCCAGTCGGCGAAAGTGCTCGCCGATTCCCGCCAGCCCCAGGCTGGACTGGATCTGATCGCCGCGCTGCAGGACGCCTCGCTCCGGGTGCGGGCCTTCGCCGCGATCGGCGTGGGCAAGTGCCGCAACGCCCAATCCCAGGATGCGCTGCTGGCCTTGCTCGCCGAGAACGACAACAAAGACGCCTTCCTCCGGCACGCCTGCATTCAGGGACTCTTTTTCCTGCATGAAACCGAGCGTCTCCTCAAGAAAGTGGATGATCCTTCCGCGGCGGTCCGGTTGGGCGTGCTCCTGACGCTCCGCCAATGGGAAGATCCCCGGTGCAGCTACTTCCTCAACGATCCCGAGGAACGCATCCGGTATGAGGCCATCCGGGCGATCCACGATTTGGATCTCCCGGTCGCCCAGAAGGCGCTCGCCGCCCATCTCGACCGTTACCTTTCCGGTGAAGGGGTCCGCCCACCGGAAAACCACATCGACCAGATCATCCAACTCCGCCTCCTCAATGCCAATTTCCGGCTTGGCAAAAAGGAGAACGCCGCCCGTCTCTTGACCTACGCGGCCAATCCGAAACTTCCGGAACTGTGCCGCGACCAGGCCTTGGCAGCCCTCGCCGAGTGGCCCTCCCCTCTTCCAGTCGATGCCGTGGTCGGGATCCACCGTCCACTCGATCCGGCCCAACGGGATGACATCACGGAAGTGGTGCGGGATGGACTTTCGAAGGTTTTCGATACTGCGGGAGGTCATTTGCTGGCCCGGGCGCTCAAGCTGGCCCTGCAGTATGAGGCCCCGGCTCCGGCGGAACTCCTGACCAAGGAGCTGGGCAATGTCAAAAGCGATCCGGAATCCCGCGCCGCCGCGTTGCGCCTGCTCGCCTCCCGCAATGCCGACCTGCTGGCACCGATGATCGATGGCCTGCTCAAGGATCAGGCCCCTGTCCTGCGGGCGGAAATGGTCAAAGTGCTTCTGGGTGCCGATCCCGACCGGGGCCTCGCCGCGGCGCTGGCGCTTGGCCAAACCGGTAATCTGCGGGACCGCCAGAATGCCCACGCGGTGCTCGCCAAGGTCCCCGGAGAGAGCGCCTCCCAATGGTTTGCCAAAGCGCTCGACGATCTGCAGGCGGCACGCGAACCCGAAGGCTCCCGATTGGATCTCCTCGAAGCAGCGGCGGGACGCGAGGAGCCTGACATCAAGGCCCATCTCGACCTCTGGAACCAGTCGCTCGATCCGGCCGATCCCCTCGCCGCCTACCGCCCAACTTTGGCCGGAGGAGATGCCGACCGTGGACGGGAAATCTTCAACACGCATGCCGCCGCCCAGTGCGCCAAATGCCATCGGGTGAACGGAGGCGAAGGCGGAGAAGCCGGCCCGGATCTCGGCGACATCGCGAAACGCCAACCGCCGGATTACCGGCTGATGTCGTTGGTGAATCCCAGCGCGGTGGTGGTGCCGGGCTATGGCATCATGCTGGTGACCCTGCAAGACGGCACTTCCCTGGGCGGGACCTTGATGGAAGAAAATCCGCAGAGCCTCACGCTCAAAGTGCCTGATCCGGGAAATGCCTCGGAGCTGATCCTGAAGAAAATCCCCGTTGCCGACATTGCCAGCCGCACCCCTCCCGTTTCAGCCATGCCGCCGATGACGGCACTCCTGACCAAGCGGGAAATGCGGGATGTCCTGGCCTACCTGGACACCCTCAAAGGAAAATGAGCCCGCCGCACCGCCCAATCCGGACTTGATCCTCCGGGCAAAAAGGGGTAAAAGAGCGCACCCATTTCACAGAAATCCCCTAACCCAAGACCACTCAGACATGGCCAGACCCGTCACCCTCTTCACCGGCCAGTGGGCCGACCTTCCCGCAGAAACCATCATCCAGAAGGCCAAGTCTTTCGGCTACGACGGAGTGGAGTTGGCCTGCTGGGGCGATCACTTCGAAGTCGCCAAGGCCGACGCGGCCTATTGTCAGGCGAAACGAGAGCTGCTAGCCAAACACGGGGCCCAAGTCCACGCCATCTCGACCCACCTTGTCGGTCAGTGTGTCTGCGACAACATCGATGCCAGGCATCAACAGATCATTCCTGACTACATTTGGGGCGATGGCGATCCTGAAGGCGTCCGGCAGCGCGCCGCCGCGGAAATGAAAGCCACCGCCCGGGCCGCCAAAGAGTTCGGCATCGGGGTGGTCAATGGCTTCACTGGAAGTTCCATCTGGCATCTCCTTTACAGTTTCCCCCCGGTGCTTCCCGGCCAGATCCAGCGCGGTTACGATGACTTCGCGGAGCGTTTCGGTCCGATCATGGACGAGTTTCAAAACAACGGCATCAAGTTCGGTCTGGAGGTGCATCCCACCGAGATTGCGTTTGACATTGCCAGCGCCGAACGGGCCGTGGCCGCCCTTGGGGGCCATCCGGCCTTTGGGTTCAATTACGATCCGAGCCACTTCGGATACCAAGGGGTCGACTATGTCGAGTTCATTTACCGGTTCGCCGATCGGATCAACCACGTCCACATGAAAGACGTCGCCTGGAGCGACAAGCTGTGCGAAGTCGGGGTCTTCGGCGGGCACGTGGACTTCCACAACCGCAAACGCTTCTGGGATTTCAAATCCATGGGCCGCGGTGACATTGACTTTGAAAAGGTCATCCGGGCCTTGAACGACATCGGTTATGCCGGCCCCCTCTCCGTCGAATGGGAAGACGGCGGCATGGACCGGGAACATGGAGCCACCGAGTCGGCGGAATACGTGCGGAGCATCGATTTCCCATCGTCGAACATTGTCTTCGACGCCCAGTTCGACAAGAGCAAGCAGAGCTGAGCGCCCGGTCGCCGGTTAAGCGGCCGCCGCATTCCTCCCGGAACGTTTTTTCGCCGCCTGGTCGATGACCCGGCGGACGATGACTTTCAAGTCATTGAGATCGTAGGGCTTCTGGATGTGGTCTTCCGGAGTGACGCCATGCTCGCTCCGGAAGCTGGGCAGGTCCATGAGGAAACCGCTGCAGATGATGATGGGCACATCCGGATATTTTTCCCTGAGGTGCTGCATTGTTTCAGGTCCTGACATTCTCGGCATAGTCAAGTCGAGCAGCACCAGGTCGGCGGTTTTCGGGTTCTCCTGGAAAAATGCCAGCGCTTCGAGACCGTCCCCCGCAGTGCTGACCGAGTAGCCCGCCGCAGACAGGGTTCGTTCGGCGACCATCCGGACCAGCAGGTCATCATCGACAATGAGAATGTGCTCTCCGGCTTGGGCCTTGGTTTTTGCCACAACAGGGGCTTCCTCCACTCTGAGCGGAATGTCCTCCTGCTGTCCCCTGGGCAGGAAAACGGAGAAGGTGGTCCCCTGCCCTTCGATGGAATCGCACTCGATCCAACCACCATGCTGTTTGGCAATGCCGAGGCAGGTCGCAAGTCCCAGCCCGGTGCCGTGCCCTTCCGATTTGGTGGTGAAAAATGGTTCGAACATTTGGTCCCGGACTTCCTTAGGAATTCCCGAGCCGTTGTCGATGACTTGCAGCCGCACAAAGTCCTGTTTGCGACGTTTGTCAGTGCCGGGCGGCGTCAGTTGGGGGAAATTGTCCGATTTGATGATGATCCTGGCATCCTGTTTTCCCTTCAAGGCATCCACCGCATTGACACACAGATTCATGAGGATTTGGTGGATCCGGCTGCGGTCCGCCTTGACCGGCCACAATTGGGGAGCCGATTCCACTTCGATCTGGACCAGCGGTGAGACCGTCCGGCCAAGAAGGCTGCGCAGCTCATTGGACAACTCATCCAGAGCCCAGGTGGCCAGGGTCAGCTTGCTGCGACGGGAGTAGCCCAGCAACTGGCGGACGAGCTCCTTGCCCCCGGCGGCGGCGGTGGAGGCATTGTTGAGGAGATCCTGCACTTCCGCAGTATTTCCTTCTTCCATTTCATTCTGGGCCAGGCTGATGCTGCCACTGATGGCAGCAAGGAGATTGTTGAAATCATGCGCCACCCCGCCTGCCAGACGACCCACGGCCTCCATCTTCTGGGCTTCCTGAAGTTCCTTCTGGAGTTCCTCCTCCTCCGTGATGTCGTACCACATGATGAGGCGTCCCGTGTTATGGCCTTCTTCGGTCCTGATGGCCGCGGAATATGCTTTGAGCAATCGCCGGGTCGGATTCACAAGAACCCACTCATCATCGACCTCGGGGCTAACTTCATTCCCCACGAGGCGCTCCCATTTGTCCTCAAACCGATCGTCTGCCGCCAGATGGGACATCACTTGGAACTTCACATCATCCAATGCCGCATGAATGGTTTCCTGCGCATCGATGCCGAAGAACTCTTCAAAATGCCGGTTTGCGGCCACAATCACCCCTGAGTTTCCCACCACTAGAATCGCTTCGCGGGTGGCTTCGTAGGCTGCCCGCAACTGGGCGCTGGTTTCTCGGAGTTGCCGTTCGGAAGCCTCCAGATTGGCGGTGCGATCACAGACATTGGCTTCCAGATTTCTCCTGACCTCGATCACTTCGTGCGCCATGTGGTTGAAGGCTTCAGACAAAATGTTAACCTCTTTGATGGGAGAGAGAGGAATCCGGGCTTCTTGGTTGCCCAATCCAAACTCTTCGGCGGCCCGTGCTGCATTCGTGATGGGGGAAGAAATGTTGCGGGCCAGCATCCAGCCCAGTCCGATACTGAACAGCAGCACAAAGATTCCGCCTGCGATCTGGTATTCCAGGGCCCCCGCCACCAGTTCGTTGGTTTCATCCCGTGAACGCAAAAGCAGCAACGTCCAAGGTTCCCCCACCAAGGTTTGGGATTTCCCCATGATTTGGCCGAACACCGAATACTGTATCCCGGACGCATCGGTGTATTCGATGCCAGAATCCATGGCCCAGGACGCGGCGTCATGCTCTTCGTCGAAACGCCGGAACCCCCCCTCCGAACCAGGTCCACAAATAAGGTTTCCTGAGCCATCGAGCAGGACCATGTGCCCCGTCTTGCCAAATTTCACCTCCTCGATCAGCTCGGACACGGCCGAAAAAGGAATCCGGGCTTTGATGATATGACTGAGAGCCCCGAGATCGTCCTTCATTGGGACATAGACCCACAGATTGGGAGTCGTCTGTCCCACATCGAACTGGGGAGTGGAAACCACCAGAGCCCCCTCTGTCGCTTCCCGGAACCAGGTCGTGGTTTCCTTGAACTCCGGCAATCGCGGAGAGGTCGAACACGTCAGGTACCCTTCCGGGTTGTAGAGCGAAATGTCCCGGTAGAGCGCAAAATCATCCACGAGGCGGTTCATTTCCCGCAGCAACTTGTCATCGTCGAGATGCCCATCCCGGAGGATGGGATTGGACGTGATGGGGTGCAGATTCCTCGTGAGAGTTCTCATGAGGTAGCTGGTCTGCCTGCTGATTTCCGTAACGAGATCCCAAGCCCGCTTCTCTTCCGCCCCCTGCAGGGTTCGATACATGTGGTAAGATTCCGCGACGCCAAACAGAATAACGGGGATAACCACGGCCAAAACCATGGTCATTCCCACTTTTCTGCCAATGCTGGTTTCCCGGGATCTCACTGTAATATTTTCAGCCTCTGCGAGCTTTGCCAACCTACTTGGCTGATTCCACGGTTTCTTTGTCCTGATCAATGACTGAGGCCGTCCCAGCGCTCCCAATGTTTTTCTTGGCCTGCCATACTTTGTTGATTTCCGTCATCACCGTGTTGATGAGCAGATTTCTCTCAGATTTGCCAGGGGCGTAGAAAGCGGAACGGTCCATCACTTCCTTGGGCAAGAAAATCCGATCATCTCCGGCTATTTCAGGAGTGACGTGGGGTAGCGCTCCCTTCACGGGAGTGGAGTAATAGGTGAAGTTGGTGTTTTCGGCAGCCTGGACTGGATCCAGCAGAAAGTTGATGAACTGATGGGCGGCTTCCCGGTTTCTGGAATCCCGCGTGATGGCAAAGCTGTCCACCCAGAGTGGCGCCCCCTCCTTGGGGACATAGAAATCCACATTGGGAATGTTCTCCGCATCGAGCGCGGCATCGCCGCTGTAATTCATCGCCACCCAACAAGTGCCGGCTTTCAGTTCCGCACGCACCATTTCATAATCTCCCATCCGGACATCCTGACGGGAGAACAATTCCAACAGATCTTTGCGGCCCTGCTCGATTTCCTGCGGCTTCTCTGTGTTCAAGGAGAAGCCACGGCGAAGCAACGCCATGCCGAGCGTTTCATAGCCTTCGTCAAGAATGATGATCTTGCCTTTGAATCGTTCGTCCCAAAGAAGATTCCAGGAGTCAGGCTGATCATCCACTTTGTCCGTCCGGTAGGTGATGAGCGTGGTTCCCCAAGCATAGGGAAGGCTCAATTCATTTTTGGGATCGAAAGGCAGTCCGGTGAACTTTTCGTCCAACTGGGCACGGTTGGGGATTTCCCCGAGATCGAGCTTGCTGAGCAGGCTGAGGTCACGCATGGAAGCGATCACGGAATCATCCGCAATGATGACATCGAATTTCCCGGGCGAGGATCGCACCCGGCCGATCAATTCAGCGGTGTTTTCAAACACCTGGTAATCGATTTTGATTCCTGTCTTTTCCGTGAAACGCTCCAGCACCGGAGGAGCAAAGTAATCACCCCAAGTGTAGACGGTGAGCGTGGTCTCCTGACCGGGAGAATTCTCCGCAGCTGTCGACCCCGCCTTATCTTTCGAACCGCAGGCCGCCACGAGGAGACCAAGCAGCTGAACGGTTGCAAGAAGGAGGAGCCTTCGGAACGGGTTTTTCTTATCGGTGGTTTTCATAGTATTGGTCCTGGTGCGATGGCATTGCAGCGGCGCTGTTCCCTTGGTCTGGGAAAGGAAGGGAGCGCAGCGCCTGATTGACGAGCATCCGATGAAGCCGTTGGTGGTGGGTCTGCCGCCCAAGCCGTTCCGCCACGAAATCAGAAACCACTCCCAGTTTGAAATAGTGGTTCTGCAAACCGAAGGGCAGCCGGTCGAAATCTTCAATCACACCCCGGCAATTTTTGGCCCCACAGGCACATTGCATGCGCCAAGTATTCTCCGCCATCATACTGGTGGAATAGTCAAAAGTGATTTCCATGCCCGCATGGAGCGGGGCTATGGCAATCAAAGAATTCCCGGCAGTGATGCCCGCATTTGGCAGGCAAGAATGGTTCACGTATCGCCCCGGAGGATCGACGTCGAGATACCCCATTGGCGAAATTTGCAGGGTGTGTGGCGACGCTTCCGCTTCCTTGCCGAAAACTTCCATCCCGCCAAAAACGAGAATTTCTTCTCCGATCTCAAAAGACTTTCTAGCGTAGATCCCGACCCCGAGATGGTTGGCTTGAAGAAAAAGACGAGGTTCCATAAATCCTATTTTAATAGATTTTATGGTTTTTTATGAAAATGTCAAATAAATTTGATTAATTATAGCTGGAATACTTTCAATACTTAGAAAAATATTCCAGACTGGCGATATCGATTAAATCCGCCGATGGCACCCGATTCTGGATAACATTGGTGAGAAGCCTGGTCCGACGGACCAAGAAATCACCAGAAAGAGAGCACTCAGGCCGACAATTTTCGAGGGATTCGACTCAAGCCCTGCTTGATGAAATCCTGAACGATGCCCAATTCCAAATACTTTGCCCTCAATTCAGGGGGAAGTTGGACAAAATCCGCAACCAAGCCACGGCACTCTGGCGAATTGCAGGCGCATTCCAGTGTCCAAAAAGATTCCCCCATGGAGGTCGAGTAGTCGAAACGGATCTCCGCTCCTTCTGGAATATCCCGAAGAGCATGCAGATACACGTTGTTGACCAAACCTGCATTGGGATTGCAGGAATGATTGACGTATTTACCGGGAGGCACAGGGTCGATGTATACCTCCGGACCAATTTGGATCGCATCGGAAAGGAGACGCCCCTCATGCCCTTCCACCAAAGGCCCCTCAAACACAATCATGCATTCCCCTTTGCGGAAAGACCGGGCGGCAAAAAGTCCAAGACCGACATCGCATCGCTCCACAAAAACATCAAACTTTGCTTTCATTTTACATAATTTAACAAAAAACACCTTTTAATCAAAGGAAAGGATCCCCTAGTTGAGATTTTTCTCAAATTCCTGAAACAAAAACAATATATTTTACCACTTTCTCTAAAATGACCAAAAAAATGCCTTGCTGTGCTGGGACAAGAAGACCGGAAGATCGAAAAGCAACTGCCCCATGGAATGCACCGGGGAGGTGGTGCACCCGACAGGAATCGAACCTGTATCTACGGCTTCGGAGGCCGTCATTCTATCCGTTGAACTACGGGTGCATTTGCTTTGCCCTGTGATGAGACAGGTCACCCGCTTGAAACCAAAGACAGGAACGTCTCTGGTCAAGCGGGCAGCTAAACTGCCTCTTTACACTCCGCCATGCAAGCAATAAAGTCGCGACCTTTCAACTCCCTCACTGAGTGTCTACCGTCTCTCCCAAAAAAATCGTCATCAAAATCGGCACCGGGGTCCTGACCCTGAGCCGGGACACTTCGATCAGCCTTCACCACGCCATGATCGCCCGGATTGTGCAGGCGGTGGCCGATCTGAATGCCGCCGGACACCAGATCATCCTGGTCTCCAGTGGAGCGGTGGCCGCCGGCCTCCCAACGTTCGGCCTCAACCAGCGGCCGGGAGCCGATGAAACGGGGATGCTCCAAGCGTGCGCGGCCGCCGGCCAAGCCCGTTTGATGCATATTTACGAAAGCCATTTCACCCAGTATCAGCTGAAAGTCGCGCAACTTTTGCTGACCCACGATGACATCACCGACGAGAAACGGCGGGCCAATATCGTCACCACGATGGACCATTTACTGCGTTTCCGCCCGGTGATCCCGATCATCAACGAGAATGATTCGGTGGCCGTCTATGAACTCAAGGTCGGTGACAATGATGTGCTTTCCTCCGAGGTCGCATGCCTGATCCGGGCTGACCTCTTCCTGCTCCTGACCACGGTGCCCGGATTGCGGAGTCCGGGGGCGGTCTCCGAATCCGACATCGTGGAACGGGTCGACAATCTCGAAGAGGTGCTTCATTTTGCCAATGACGAACGGGGCTCCCACTCCGTGGGAGGAATGAAATCCAAACTTCAGGCGGTGGGGAAAGCCGTCGCGGCAGGCATTGAAACGATCATTGCCAGTGGATCAAATCCCGAGCAACTGGCTGAACTCGTGGCCGGCAGAGGCCATTGCACCCGGTTTGTCCCCAGCCCGAAGGCTTGATCCAGAGCGACTTCAGGAACGGGGCGGAATGAAGGCCCCGATCTCCTGACGCCATTTCTCCAAGGCCCCCCGGAGTTCTGCCGCTTTGACGGGTTCCTCTTGAATCACATTCCGCCGCTCTCCGGGGTCGGCATCGACATCATAAAGCTCGGAAACACCTTCCTCGAAGAACTCCACCAACTTCCAGCGGTCTCTGCGCATCGCACTTCCGGGAGTCCAGGTGGATCCATGGTAATGCGGGTAGTGCCAGAACAAATCACGAGAGGCAAGAATACGGCCCTTCAAGAGAGGGACCAGACTGCGGCCGTCCTGATGCCACTCCGGATGCAGAGGAAGCCCCGCCATTTCGAGAAAGGTCGGAAAATAGTCTGTACTCATGACCGGCACATCCGACACCGTGCCCGGATTGGTCAGGCCGGGAGCCCGAATGATCAGTGGAACCCTGATCCCGCCTTCATAAAGCCAGCCTTTCCCGGCCCGGAGCGGGATGTTGCTTGTCGGTCCAGGCTTGTCCTTGGTGGAGAGCCCTCCATTGTCCGAGGTAAAAACGACCACCGTGTCACCATCCAACCCCAGTGATTCCAACTTTTCCGTCAACCGGACCACGGCCTCATTGAGCACCGCAACCTCACAGCCATAACCCGGCAAATCCTGCTGCAGACGCGTGAGGCCTTTGCGTTCAGGCATGACGGCGGTTTCAGAGCTGCTGAGGGAAGCGGCCTTCTCACGAAAATGGGCGATGTGCCGGGGATGCTCCAAGATGGGAAGATGCGGCTCGTGATAGGCCAGCACCATGAAAAAGGGACGCGTCGTATCCCTCTGCTCAAGGAATTTCAGAGCCGCATCGGTAAGGCGGTCGCCCACAATCGGATCTTTGGCGGCATTCCCCAGACTGACGTCATCAACGACCACTTCAAAGCCTTGATCCTGCGGCAGATACCCGGCATTTCCAAGATGCCACTTCCCGGCATAGTACGTCTGGTAGCCTCCCTCGCGCATCCCCTCCCCGATGGTGACTTCCTCCAATGCCAGTTCCTGCCGGGTGGGACGGGTCTTCAATTTGGCTCCGGGAGCCTTGAATCCGGGAATGTAGTCGGTGATGCCGGTGCGGACCGGATAACGGCCCGTCATGATGCTGGCGCGCGTCGGTGAACAAACCGAACCCGCCGTGTAGGCCTGGGTGAATCGCATTCCCTGTCGAGCCAGTAGATCGATGCCCGGGGACTCATAAAACGTGCTTCCATAGCAGCCCAGATCCATCCACCCCAGGTCGTCTGCGAGGATGAAGAGCACATTCGGCCTGTCAGCGGACTTTGCGGGAAGACAGCATCCCCCCAGAACAACCAAACCAAGGAACCAACGGATCATGGAACACAGACTGCCCGAAATGTGGAGTTTCTGCAATCCCAGACCGGACTTGCCCATGGGGGAGAGGTTTGGCGCCCAAAACCAGCCTCACCCCGACACTTGCAAAACACCGGCCCCACGGCCATGGTGACAGGCTCATGCCCACACTGCGTCTCCACGACACCCTGACACGCGAGGTTCGAGAACTCGCCCCCCTCGACGGCAAAACTCTCCGCTTCTATTGCTGCGGTCCCACCGTCTATGGTCCGGCCCACATCGGCAACTTCCGGACCTTTGTGTTGCAGGATGTGTTCCGCCGTACCGCCGAACTCTCCGGAATGGCCACCCTCCATGTCCGCAACATCACCGATGTCGACGACAAAACCATCCGCGACTCCCAGGCCCAGGGATTGACCCTCGAAGAATTCACGAATTACTGGTCGGACCGGTTTCACACGGACTGTGCGAGGCTCAACTTGCTGCCGCCGCACCATGAACCGAGCGCGATTGACCATATTCCGCAGCAAATAGCGCTGATCGAACAACTGATCGAGAAAGGTCACGCGTACCAGAGCGAGGATGGGTCGGTGTATTTCAACGTGCCCTCCTTCCCCGGCTATGGCTGCCTCTCCCACCTGGACACGAGGGAACTCCGCACTGGAGCCAGCGGAGCCGTGGACTCGGACGAGTATGACAAGGACTCGGTCGCGGACTTCGCCCTCTGGAAGGCCCGCAAAACAGAAGACGGGGCCAACTGGTGGCCGAGCCCCTGGGGAGAAGGTCGCCCCGGCTGGCATTTGGAATGCTCGGCGATGTGCCGACAATATCTCGGCGACACCTTCGATCTTCATTCCGGAGGCATCGACCTCATTTTTCCGCACCACGAGAACGAGATCGCCCAAAGTGTGGCTTCCTCCGGACAGCCTTTCGCCGCCCATTGGTTCCACATCGCCCATCTCATGGTAGACGGGGGCAAAATGTCCAAGAGCCTGGGGAACCTCCACACCCTCGACGATCTCGAGACCCATGGCCACTCCCCGATGGAAACCCGCTACGCGTTGGTCTCGGGCCATTACCGCCAACCTCTGAACTTCACCTTCCAATCCCTTTCCGATGCCAGGAAAGCCATGGAAAAACTCTCCAAAGCGGAGCAATTCCTGCGGGAGCAGTTGGGCCAGCCTCTCGCCCCATCCTACGAAGATCTCCTGGGACTGGAGGACCGCGGAATTTTCGAACCGGCCTTTCTTGCGTTGAGCCAGGATTTGAACACTCCCGATGCCCTCGGCAAAACCTTCTCGGCATTGCGCGGACTGAAATCCGGGACGGCCCCCGGGGACATCCGGAGAGATTGGCTGGGACTGCACGCCGTTCTTTCGGCCCTGGGACTGATTTTGCCGGAACCGGAAGCCGCATCCGACGTGCCGGCCGAAGTGCTCGCGCTGGCTGAGCAACGGTGGCAGGCCAAGCAAGCCAAAAACTGGGCCGAAGCCGATGCCTGCCGGGCCCGTGTCACTGAACTCGGCTGGATCATCAAAGACGGCAAGGACGGGTATGAAGTGAGCAAGTCCTGAACGGGCGGTGCTGCGGTTCTCTTTCCATTTTCCGATACCCTGACTTCCCGGGACCTTCTGCCACGCTTCCCAGCCATCCATAGCCCACTCCGGCCACCCTTCTTCCACTTCGCCCATGAACATTCCCCATCGTCCCCGTCGCAACCGCCGCACGCCCGCCATCCGGGGATTGGTCCGGGAGACACTGCTGACCCCGGCGGATTTTATTTATCCTCTCTTTTTGCATGATGGACCGAAGGACGAACCCATCGTCTCCATGCCGGGATGCCAGCGCTGGAGTCTGGAGGGACTGGTTCGCGAAGCCACGGCAGCTTGGGAGGAAGGCGTGTCCGCCGTGGTGTTGTTCCCCGCCATCCCGGAATCCCAAAAAACGCCGGGAGCTGAGGAGAGTTACCATGCGGAAGGACTGGTTCCCCGGGCCATCCGGGCATTGAAGTCCACCTTGCCCGGCCTGGCGGTCATCACCGACGTTGCCCTTGACCCCTACAACAGCCACGGTCACGACGGACTGGTGCAGTTTGATCCTGCCGGACAACCGCGCATTCTCAATGATGACACCGTCGCCGTGCTCTGCCGGCAGGCTCTGTGCCATGCCGCCGCCGGGGCCGACATCGTTTCTCCCAGCGACATGATGGACGGACGAGTGGGAGCCATTCGCGAGGCGCTCGATGGCGAAGGCTACGAGGACGTTGCCATCCTCAGTTACACGGCGAAATACGCCTCGGCTTTCTATGGACCGTTCCGCGGTGCGCTTGATTCAGCCCCCAAGGCCGGAGACAAAAAGACCTACCAGATGGATCCGGCCAACTCTCGGGAAGCCCTCCGGGAAGCGGCCTTGGATGTCGACGAAGGTGCCGACATGCTGATGGTGAAACCCGCCGGTCCCTATCTGGATATCATTACCCGGTTGTCGGATGCCTTCGATCTGCCCATCGCGGCCTATCAGGTCAGCGGAGAATACCTGATGATCAAATCGGCGGCGGCGGCGGGCTGGATTGACGAAAAGGCCATTGTTTTGGAGACCCTGACAGGCATCAAGCGGGCCGGCGCCTCCATGATTCTGACTTATTTTGCCCGTCAGGCCGCCCGATGGCTGGATTAAGGTCTTTTTTCCGGATCCGGCCCTGCCATGGATAGATTCGGATTTCGATTTTCCAATTCACGACTTAATTAGCCCATGGAACTAGACGCCCTGCGCATCGCCCTCGCCGCTTCCCCGGACAATGTCCCTTTGCTCCTTCTGGTGGCGAATGCCTGCATTGACCAGTTCTCTCTCGATGAGGCCCAGAACTACTTTGAAAGGGTCATCGCGCTCGATCGTCGCCAGCCCGAGGCCCGCACCGGAATCGCCCATGTCCTGAATCTCAAAGGCCGGGGATCCGAGGCAATCCTCCGTCTGGAGCAGGTCTGCCAGGAATCCCCCCGCCATGCACCGGCCTGGCTGCTCCGGGCGAAACTCATTCTGGCGGACGGCAACGCCTCCGAAGCCCGGTCCCACTATGAACAGGCCGTGGCCCTCGATGCGACGTTGGCCGACGCCGACCTGGTCACCCGCATCGACCAGGCCGGAGGGCGGGCCGACTCTTCGCGACGCAACGGCGGCCGCATCCGACCGCAGGCGGCGGGTG
>JADZAX010000203.1 GCA_020852405.1 Verrucomicrobiales bacterium | reverse complement strand
TGAAAAAAACCACCTGGACGGTCGTGCCCGGGTGGGTTTGTTCCTCACAGCCGGAGACAGAGTCTCCTCAGGGCCTGTCGTGGGGAGCCGAAACTCCCGGACAGATCAACGCGACGAGGCGGCTTCCCGGCGACGGCCCCCGTTCCGGGACTGCCCCTGCCGCTGGCCTCCGCCACCACCGCCGCGACGGCCACCGCCCTGCTGGGGAGGCGCATTGCGGGCATCGGTGGAGAGGGGTTCACGATGGAACGGATGAGAACGGTCCACGGGCACACTGGTCCGGATGGTGCGCTCGATCTGGCGCAGGAGACTTTGGCTCTGCTCGTCACAAAGGGAAATCGCCCGGCCTTCGGCTCCGGCCCGGGCGGTCCGACCGATCCGGTGAACGTAGGACTCGGGTTCCTTGGGGAGGTCGTAGTTGATCACCAGATCGATGCCTTTGACATCGATGCCACGGGCGGCGATGTCGGTGGCAACAAGAATGCGGGTCCGGCCGGAGCGGAAATTCTCCAGGGCGCGCTCGCGGGCTCCCTGGGATTTGTTGCCATGGATGGCGTCAGCGGGCATTCCGGATTTGGAGAGCTGTTCCGCCAGGCGGTTGGCTCCGTGCTTGGTGCCGCTGAAAACCAGCGCGAGGCCTTCCTTGCGGCCTTTCAGCAAGTGGTGGAGCAGCGTCCGCTTGTCGGCCATGCCGACGTGGCAGACCGTTTGGTCGATTTTTTCCACCGTGGTGGCGGGCGGGGTCACTTCGACATGCTTGGGATTTTTCAGGATGCTCCCGGCGAGGTCGATGATCGCCTGCGGCATGGTGGCGGAGAAGAAAAGGGACTGCCGTTTCGTGGGAAGCAGGGCGATGATGCGCCGCACATCATGGATGAAACCCATGTCGAGCATGCGGTCGGCTTCATCGATGACGAGGATTTCGAGCTGGCGGAAATTCACCTTGCCCTGCTGGAGCAGATCGAGGAGCCGACCGGGGGTGGCCACGACAATTTCCGGCCCGCGCTGCAGGGCCTGGACCTGGGGATTCTGTCCCACCCCGCCGAACACCACGGTGGATTGGAAGGGGAGATAGGCCCCGTAGGATTTGAAGCTGGCCTGGATCTGCGAGGCCAGTTCCCGCGTTGGGGCGAGGACGAGGACTCTGGGGCACATCCGCATCCGCTCACGGGGATGCTTGGAGAGATGCTGGAGGATGGGCAGAGCGAAGGCCGCGGTCTTGCCGGTGCCGGTCTGGGCGCAGCCCATCACATCATGCCCCTCGAGGACGAGGTGGATGGTCTGCTCCTGGATGGGGGAGGGGACGGTGTAGTTGCGGTCCCGGAGGGCGCGCTGGATGGGTTCACTGAGGGCGAAACTGTCAAAGGTTACGGACATGGAAGGAATATTTTTGGTTAGGATACGCGACGACTGCAACGCGGTCCCCGGAAGTGGGGAGCGTGGATCACAGCCTGCGGCGTGGGTGGATTCGATGAACTAAGTTGAACCCAAACCAATCCTCATCGAAGAGACCGCATAGGCGTTCCGGACAGCGGCGAAGCGCTCAGTTCCGGTAAGAGAAAGACCAGTCTCGCCGACTTTGTCCGCCTTGCAAGCGCTTTCTCCGCGTCCGGTCAATGGAGGGCACAGACCACGCGGCTCGGGATAGGTTCTCAGGTGGTTGGTTTGTCCACCAGTTGGCGCAGCAGTTCGGTCTGAATTTGTTGAATCTCCAGGAGGCGCTGGCTCTGGTCGTGCAGCAAGTGGTCGACCTTCTCGTGGAGATGCCGGATCTCGAGTTCGGCTTTGAGATTGATCTGGTAATCCTGCTCGGCGCGCTTCCGGTCCCGGGCTTCCTGGCGGTTCTGGCTCATCATGATGACCGGAGCCTGGAGGGCGGCGATGCAGGAGAGGATGAGATTGAGCAGGATGAAAGGGTAGGGATCCGGTGGGTGGAGGGTCCAGAGCAGGGTGTTGGCGAGGAGCCAGAGCAGGAGAAAGGCGCCAAAAGAGAGAATGAAATGCCAACTGCCGCCAAAGCGGGCAATCTGGTCGGCGACCCGCTCGCCGATGGTGCGGTGGTCAAGGTCATCCGCCTCTTCGGGATTGGCGGAAATGATCTCATGCGCTTTCAGGCTTTCGATGACGTTGCGCTCCAGTTCTCCAAGTTCACCGATTTCTTCGCTGAGGGCTTCCTCGACATACGCCGCCTTGAGATCGGGAAGGGCGGCCCGGGAGATCCAATCCTCCGGTTTCAACCCGGGGTGCCGCTTCTGGATGAAATGCAGCAGGGACGGGCGCAATTCCCCGCTGCGCAGGCAGTCGTTGATGAAAACGCTGCGGCCCGTGATGGCGCAGGTCGTGGTGCTGGTGGGATCTGTCATGATGGTGGCGGGTGGGTCACAGGATCGTCCAAACAAAAAGCACGCAGGCCACGCCCATACCGGTCAAACCGAGGAGGAACACCGCGTCGGCGAGGGACTCCAACCGGCGCATGCGCCGCAGGTGGCGGGACCGCAGCACGGCATAACTCAGAAAGCAGGCGATCAAAAACGTCAGGGCATCCACCGCGATGACATCGTCCACGATGGTGTCCAGGCGGTCCGGGTTCGGCATGCCTTTGACGAGACTGATGATGGTGAGACAAAGGCCGAGCATCATGGCCGAGGTCCCGAAGATCTGCGACGCGATGCCTCGTTCCCGCGCTTTTTCCTGGTCGTGTTGCTGGGGTGGGAAAGGATCCATGGCGCCCACGGACGGACCCTTCAGAATCGTCGAGATCCCTCTCGCCTGTCATGCCTTATTTTGATCCGCCCGGTGACGGGATCGGTGTCTGCTTGAACCGTTGGGTGGTCTCATGGATGCTTCCCTTCATGAAGATCCTTGGTAGTGCCTTCGCCTTTTTGCTGGGATGGTCCGGATGTCTGGCTGCCGAGGTCCGGCTCGAACGGGTTCCCGGAAAGGGGCTGCAACCCCAGGTGGCCCGCAGTCCGGATGGCACGGTGCATCTCGTGTGTCTGACAGGCAATCCTGCCGGGAGCGAAGTGCTCTACCGCTGTCGCAACGACGGAGGCGTGTGGAGCGAGCCTTTGACTGTAAATCATTTGCCGCATACGGCGGTTGCGGTGGGAACTATCCGGGGGGGCCCAGATAGCGGTGGGGCCAGAGGGCACGGTCCATGTTGTCTGGAATGGTCCGGTCGCTAACGGTGTGCCGGCGCCTCTCTACTACACCCGACTTTCCCGCGGGGCAGTGGACGGTTTCGAGCCGCAAAGAGACCTGAGGGGGAGCACGCGGGATTTGGATGGCGGGGCCTCGGTCGCGGCAGATGCGGAGGGAGGCGTGTTCATCCTCTGGCACGGAACTCTGCCGGAATCCCCTCCCAGTGAAGATCAGCGGCGTATTTTCAGGGTGCGATCGGTGGATCAAGGACGGACTTTTGGGGCCGTGGAGGAGGTGCGGGCCGGAGTCTCAGGGGTCTGCGCCTGCTGTTCCCTCAAGGCCTTCGTCGCCCCCTCGGGAGAGTGGCTGGCCCTGTGCCGTGCGGCCCGTCGCTTGGACCAGCGGGATGTGACCCTGCTCCGCTCCCGGGACGGTGGCCGCACGTTTGAAAGCCCAACGGTGGGACCGTGGGCTCTCGGGGCCTGTCCCGTGAGCAGCATGGCCCTGGCCGTGAGCGGCGCGGCGACCCGCGGGGTGTGGGAGGCGGAAGGCCGCATTGAAACGGCGCTCTTTGGTTCCGGGACAACCCCGGACCCCCTTCCTCTGGGTCCGGGGCGACATCCTGCCCTGGCCGTCAACCGGGGCGGTGAAACTCTGGTTAGTTGGAGTGACGGGACGGGGTGGCAGCGTGGTGGACAACTGCGTTGGCGCCTCCTTGATGCCAGCGGGCGTCCGGGAAAGGCCACGGGATCGGCTCCCGGTATGCCCGTTTGGGGTTCCAGTGCGGTGATCGTGGAGGGTGACGATTTTGTCGTCCTGTATTGAGCCGGTCCCGGGATGCCGTCAATAATAAAATGCAGACTTACATTGCCCTCTTTACACTACCAGGGGTTGGATCACTGACCCAGCCCTGTCCATTGCACCAACCATGAACGAAACCGCCGCGCCCGTCCCCACCTTGTTAGCGCTCTATGAGCGAGACCTCACCTTCGGCCGCGCCGCCAATGCTGCCGCGTTTGCCTTGCCTGCGGGCTTTGGCATTCACTGGGCCGGCCAACCCAGTGCTTCCGCGGTGGTGCAGGTGGAACGTCCGCCTGTGGAGGACCTGATCGTGCAGTGGGCCATTCCAAGCGGGATCGCGATCGCGGCTGTGGCTGTGCTCATTTTGGTATGGCGCTACCTTTGGATCAAAAAGGTCTTTCAAAACGGCGTGATCATCATAGGCATGGTTGAGGATGTGGATGTCTATACCCGCGAAATCAGCAACCGTAGCGAGAGCCAATCCGCGTTCAAGCGCCCCACCATCAGCAGCTACTATGCGGTGATCCGTTACGTCTGGCAGGGAACCGGGAAAACGATCCGCCGCAAAGTTTATTTATCGCCCTCGTTTTTTAATATCTACATAGGTAAGGAAACC
>JADZAX010000202.1 GCA_020852405.1 Verrucomicrobiales bacterium | reverse complement strand
TGTTTCCTTCAAGGTGAACGATGGCGAGAAGGTTTTTCTTTGCGGGCCGAGTGGCGCCGGCAAGACTTCGCTGCTCTATACTCTGGCAGGGCTGGAAGCTCCCACAGCGGGGGAAGTCTGGATCGATGGCAGGCCGCTCTATGCGTTGGCCGGCATGGAGCAGGCCCGGGTGCGAAACCAGATCATGGGTTACGTCTTCCAAAATTATGGACTCTTGCCCGAGTTCACCGCTCTGGAAAACGTCATGCTTCCCTCCATCATCGCAGGGCTTCCGGAACCAGACCGGGCTGCTTCCCTCCTCAACCGGGTGGGCCTGGGAAACCGTCTCGGGCATCGTCCGGCGGAACTTTCCGGCGGCGAGCAGCAGCGGGTCGCGATTGCCCGTTGTCTGGTGAACTCCCCGCAGGTCGTGTTCGCCGATGAGCCGACTGGCAATCTCGATGCCAAGACCGGAAGCGCCGTCATGGATCTTCTCCTGGATCTGGCCTCGGAGGAAAAACGGGCGCTCCTCGTGGTCACCCATGACTCCCGGCTGGCCGCACGGGGGGACCGCCAACTTCATCTTGAAGATGGTCGTTTGGTCGATTGACCGGACGCGATTTCATCGTTCAGTGTCGTCCGTTTCCAAAAGCTTTTACCGCAGACCCTCCGCCTCCATGCAGAATCCTCTCAAAGTATACATTGACGGCCAGCTCCTTCCGGAGAACGAGGCCAAAATTTCCGTATTTGATCACGGTCTGCTCTACGGTGATGGGGTCTTCGAGGGCATCCGGTTCTATTGTGGCCGCGTCTTCCGTCTTGAGGAGCATGTGGCCCGACTTTACGACTCGGCGAAATCACTGCTGTTGACCATACCGATGACCCAGGAGGAAATGATCGGGGCCGTGGTGGACACCATCAAGGCCAACGGGCTCCGGGATGGCTACGTTCGGCTCGTGGTGACGCGGGGCGTGGGCGGACTGGGTCTCAGTCCCTACCGGTGCAAAAAGGCTTCGATCATTGTCATTGCCTCGACCATCCAGCTCTACGACCAGAAATGCTACGAGGAAGGCCTCAAAGTGGCGACCTGCTCCACCCGCCGCCCCACCAGCGCCTCCCTCGAGCCTGCGGTCAAGTCGCTCAACTATCTGAGCAATGTCATGGGGAAAATCGAAGCCATTGCCGCCGGTGCCGAAGAGGGGGTGATGCTCAACGAGCAGGGGTTCGTCAGCGAGTGCACTGGAGACAATATTTTCGTCGTCAAAAATGGCATCATCCATACTCCACCGCGTCATGCGGGTATTCTGGATGGAATCACCCGCCGGGTGGTTTTCGAATTGGCGGTCTCAGCCGGCTTTACTCTGGTGGAGCGTCAGATGACCCGTTACGACCTCTACGTGGCCGATGAGTTGTTCCTCACCGGTACCGCGGCCGAAGTGGTGCCGGTGCATCAGTACGATGAACGCGTCATCGGCACGGGCAAGCCCGGTCCGGTGACCCAACGGCTGATGCATGATTTTCGTCAACTCGCCGAGTCCACAGGAACTCCCATTTACGAAGACGCAAAACTGTCGTAAAGTTCCTTTCTGCCCCCTGACGTCGGTTCCCCGGCCCCCGGGCGGCCGTGGTTATGAAGTGCGACGTCTGCCAACAAAAGGAAGCCTCCATTTTCCTCACCCAAATTGCGGAGGGGAAAATGCACAAGGTGAATCTCTGCGATTCCTGCGCCCAGGAAAAAGGAGTCACCAATCCCACCGGCTTCGGCCTGACGGAAATGTTGGGAGATGCCGCCGCGGCCGGAACCGTGGTCAAGCGCACGACTTCTCCGACGGAGCGGACCTGTCCGGATTGCGGGTTCAGTCAGTCCGATTTTAAAAAGACCGGCCGTTTCGGCTGTTCCACCTGCTATCAAGTGTTCAGCGACGGACTGGACGCGCTGCTTGAAGCCATGCACAAGCACACCAGGCATCGTGGAAAGGTTCCCGCGCGCCTGGCGTCCACCAAAAATATGCAGGAGCGACTGAACGAGTTGGAAGAAGGCCTTCAGGCGTGCATTGGAAGCCAGAACTTTGAAAAGGCCGCCTGGTACCGTGACCAGATTGCAAGATTGAAAGAGGACACCCCTGTCGCTCCCGCAGCCCAGGCCATGAGCCAGGAAGGAGCGGAGGAACTATGAAATTCGAGACTCTGCTCCGCAAACCGGCCGAGTGGATGCGCTCCACCGGGCCATCGCATGAGATCGTCTCGACCTCCCGGGTCCGCTTGGCGCGAAACATTACCGGTCATCCTTTTCCGGGTTGGGGCAAGCATCAGGAGCGTCTCGCGGTCATGGGCATCATTCGTCCCATTGTGGAGCAGCTTCCGGAAATGCGGGACTCCTTCTCGGAAGAAATGACCTCGCTGAATGCGATCCAGAAGCAGGTGCTGGTGGAACGCCATCTGGTCAGCCGTGAGCACGCCGCCAAGGGACCCGGTTGTGCGACGGTGATGAACCGTCAGCAGACCGTGAGCATTATGATCAACGAGGAGGACCATCTCCGGATGCAGGCCCTCCGTCCCGGCCTCCAACTGCGGGCGGCTTTTGAGCAGCTTTCGGGCATCGACTCGGTTCTGGAGCAGAAACTCGACTTCGCGTTCGACGAAAATTACGGATACCTCACTTCCTGTCCGACTAATCTGGGGACGGGCATGCGTGCTTCCGCCATGCTGCATCTCCCCGGCTTGGTCCTCAGCGAGCAGATCGGGCAAACCATCCAGGGCGCCAACCGGATCGGTCTGGCAGTGCGGGGCCTCTACGGCGAAGGGACCGAAGCTCTGGCAAACCTTTTTCAGATCTCCAACCAAGCGACCCTGGGCCGCAGCGAGGAAGCCATCATCGACCATCTCGAAACCGTCATCCAGGACATCATGGAGAGCGAGCGCAACGCCAGGTTTCGCTTAGTGGAGGAAAAGCCAGCCATGATCATGGACCAGGTGGGGCGTGCCTTTGCCATCCTGAGATATGCCCATACCCTGCCCTCCAAAGAGGCCTTGAACCTTCTGTCCCTGACCCGCTTGGGTTGTGATCTCGGTGTCTTTGCCCCGGAGGACGCCGAAATCGTGAATCTTCTCCTGACGGAAATCCAGCCCGCTCATCTCCAAGTGGAGGCCAAGCGAAGGCTCTCCGCCGAAGAGCGGGACTCGCTGCGCGCTGAAATTATCCGTAGGAATCTGAAAAATCTGCCCGAACCTGATTTCAATGGTATAGTACCACCCAGGGATTCCGAACATGAATAATTTCACCCCCAGAGCCCAGCAAGTCCTTGCCCTGGCTCGCAAGGAAGCCGACCGGTTTAATCATAACTACGTTGGAACCGAACACCTCCTGCTTGGACTGATCAAGCTCGGGCAAGGAGTCGCGGTCAACGTCCTCCGGAAAATGAGCCTCGATCTCGAGGCTGTCCTGATGGAGGTCGAGCAACAGGTCGGGAGCGGTCCGGAGTCGAAAACGCCCGGCAACATTCCCTACACCCCGCGGGTCAAAAAGGTTCTCGCGCTTGCTGGAAAAGAAGCCAAGGCCCTCAACCACAGTTATGTGGGAACAGAACACATTCTCCTCGGACTCCTTCGTGAAGGCGAGGGGGTGGCGGCTCGGGTCTTGAAAAATCTCAACGTCGACATCGAGCGCACCCGCAACGAGATCCTCAAGGAATTGGACCCCAATTTCGCGAACAACAATGCGGAAGAAGAGGAGAGCGAGTTCGACGACCCCATGAGCCGTGTGTCCTCGAAAAAGGACGGCAAATCTCCGGCCTTGCGCGCTTTTGGGCGTGACCTCACCGAATTGGCCCGGCAAGGGGAACTCGATCCGGTCATCGGTCGCAGCACTGAGATTGAACGCGTCATCCAAATCCTCTGCCGCCGGACGAAAAACAATCCGGTCCTGATCGGCGAAGCCGGTGTCGGGAAGACCGCCATTGTCGAAGGTCTCGCTCAGGAAGTGGCCTCCGGAAATGTGCCGGAAATCCTCCGCGACAAACGCGTGGTGACACTCGACCTCGCGCTCATGGTCGCTGGCACCAAATACCGGGGCCAGTTCGAAGAACGCATCAAGGCGGTGATGGACGAAATCCGCCGCTCCAAGAACGTCATTCTGTTCATCGACGAACTCCACACCATTGTCGGAGCGGGCTCCGCCGAAGGAGCCATGGACGCGTCCAACATCATCAAACCCGCCTTGAGCCGGGGTGAATTGCAGTGTCTCGGAGCGACCACGCTCAACGAATACCGCAAATACATCGAGAAAGACGCTGCCTTGGAGCGCCGCGTCCAGCAGGTCAAAGTTGATGAACCCAATGTCGAGGATGCCATCAAGATCCTTCAAGGCCTTAAGTCCAAGTATGAAATGCACCACAAAGCGCGTTTCACCGACGAGGCCATCATTTCCTGCGTCAAGCTTTCCGAGCGCTATCTGACGGGGCGGTTTCTTCCCGACAAGGCCATTGATGTCATGGATGAAGCGGGCGCCCGGTGCCGCATTGCCGCACTGACCCGGCCGAAAGAAATCAAGGTCGTTGAGGCCGAGATCGAAGGGATCGTCCACGAAAAGGAAACCGCCATCAAGGATCAGGACTTTGAGCGGGCGGCTTCGTTGCGGGATCTGGAAAAGACCAAACGGCGTGATCTGGAGCAGTTCATCGAAGAATGGCGCGCCAACAGTGAGGAAGTCATTGTTGATGTGACCGATGATGATGTGATGTCGATCGTTTCCAAGTGGACCGGGGTTCCGCTCCGCCGCATGGAGCAGAAAGAAACCGACAAACTCCTTAAGATGGAGGACGAGTTGCATGAACGTGTCATTGGCCAGGATGAAGCGGTTACCGCCATCTCCAAGGCCCTCCGCCGGAGTCGGGCCGATCTCAAGGATCCCCGTCGTCCGATTGGTTCTTTCATCTTCCTGGGCCCCACCGGGGTCGGAAAAACTTTCCTGGCCCGGAATCTGGCAGAGTTCATGTTTGGTGATCCGGATGCCCTGATCCAGATCGACATGTCCGAATACATGGACAAGTTCACCGCGAGCCGTCTCATCGGTTCCCCTCCCGGTTATGTGGGGTATGAAGAAGGAGGCCAACTTTCCGAAGCGGTCCGCCGGCGCCCTTATTCTGTTGTCCTTTTCGATGAAGTCGAGAAAGCCCATCCCGATGTCATGAACCTCATGCTCCAGATCCTGGAAGAGGGAACCATCACGGACAGCTTGGGACGCAAGATCGATTTCCGGAATACGATCGTCATCCTGACTTCAAATGTTGGAGCCAACCTTGTGAAGCGGAACAGCACCGTCGGGTTCACCGGGGCGGGCGATTCTTCCAGGCAGGATTATGACGCCATGAAGGGCCGCATTCTCGATCAGATGAAGCAGCACTTCAAACCCGAGTTCCTCAACCGGCTTGATGAAAAGATCGTCTTCCGCATGCTGGAGAAGGAAGATCTCGTCCGCATCGTCGATTTGGAGATCGGTCAGGTCGAGAAGCGTCTCCGCGAAAAAGACATCCTCCTCACCTTTGACGCCGCCGCCAAGGACATGCTCATCAAGGAAGGCTACGATCCCAATTACGGGGCTCGTCCGATGCGCCGCGCCGTGGAGCGCCACCTCGAAGATCCCCTTGCCGAGCACCTCTTGCGGGGCAACATCAAGTCCGGTGACCGCATCGCGGTGACCTGTGAGGAAGATGGCAAAACGCTCAAGTTCACCCCGAAAAAAGCGGAGGAAGGCACTGAGGAGACCTGCGAGGTTGTCGATTCCGCAGGTTGATCCAGCGACCCTTGAAATGACGGTGGGTGGAGGCAAGGCAGGTCCTTTGCCTCAAAACATTGAGTCAGGCTCAGGCGCGGTGGCGGCTTCTATCCCCCATGGAACCTGTTAAACCTCCTTCCGGACTGATTGCCGGGGATGATGGTCGCCTGCGCTGCTGGTGGGGAGCGGAGCCTGCCATCTACCGGGCTTATCATGATGAGGAATGGGGACGTCCGGTGACAGCGGATTTTCGGTTGTTCGAAAAAATCTGCCTCGAAGGTTTCCAAAGTGGCCTCAGTTGGCTCACCGTCCTGAAAAAGCGGGAAGCCTTCCGTGCGGCATTCGTGGGATTTGACTTTCACAAGGTGTCTTCCTTTGGAGATGACGATGTCGAGCGTCTGCTCGGGGATGCCGGCATCATCCGGCACCGGGGAAAGATCGTGTCAACGATTCACAATGCTCGGCTTGCGGTGGCGTTGGCCGCTGAGGAAGGATCTTTGGCGGCCTTTTTCTGGCGGTTCGTCCCCTCCCCTTCCGAGCGTCCGGAGACCATAGACCGGGATTCCATGGCATCCATGGCGAAGACGCCCGCCTCCGAAATGCTGAGCAAGGAACTCAAAAAGCGCGGATGGACCTATGTCGGGCCCACCACCTGTTACGCCTTCATGCAGGCCATGGGGCTGGTGAATGACCACCTTGAGGGCTGTCATGTCCGGCCTTTGGTGGGAGTATTGCCATCGTAGGGAAGATCATTCGCACGCGATTACGCGGCTGGCCAGTAAGCCGGGTTCGGGAGCAGTGTGGAGGGATGATGAACGACAACAGGCTCAATGTTCCTTCCCGGCGCCGTTTTATGTCCGGGGTTGCCGGTGCGGGAGCCGCCACTTTGGCTGGTTCTTTGATTGGCCGTTCCGCAGAGGTCCCCGGGTTTCGCATCCGCGACCTCAGGGTCATTTCCCAACAGCCCCAATTTTACCATGGCTGGCCCACCGTGGCCCGCCGACAGAATGGGGAACTCTGGGTCACCTGGTCCGGGGGAAGGGAAGAGCATGTCTGTCCGTTCGGTCAGGTCAGGGCCATGACATCCCGTGACGGGGGTGAAAACTGGACCTGGCCGCGGGTGTTGCACGACAGTGCGATTGACGACCGGGACTCCGGCGTGTTGGAAACCGCCCAAGGTACCCTGATCACGACCACATTCAGTTCGCTCGCCTATGAATCCGGTCTTGCCAAAGCCGAGCAGGACGGCACTTGGCCGGCTGACAAACTGCTCCGTTGGAAGGCCGCGCGGGACCGCCTCTCGTCCGAAGAACGGATGAAAGAACTCGGGGAATGGCTTCTGCGCTCCACCAATGGCGGGTTGTCCTGGTCCGAGCGCATTCCCAGTGTGGTCAACAGCCCGCACGGCCCCATCCAGCTGAAGGATGGTAGGTTGCTTTATGCGGGCAAACAGCTTTGGACGGGTGAAAAAAAGATCGGTGTTGCCGAATCCAAAGATGACGGGCAGACCTGGCAATGGCTCGCGGCAATTCCCACCCGGGAGGGGGACAACGCGGAGAACAGCTACCATGAATTGCATGCGGTCGAGGCGGCGGACGGAACCCTGATCGCTCAGATCCGGAACCACAACAAAATCAACGCGGGCGAAACGCTTCAGTCCGAATCCACGGACGGTGGCAGGACGTGGAATGTTCCCCATTCCATCGGAGTCTGGGGACTGCCTTCGCACTTGCTGAGGCTGCGGGATGGCCGGCTGCTGATGACCTATGGCCATCGGCGCCCGCCTTTTGGGAATCAGGCCAGGCTCAGCGATGACAATGGAAAGACCTGGGGCGAAGCCATGATTCTTTCCGGCGATGGAAAAGGCGGGGACCTGGGATACCCCAGCACGGTAGAGCTTGATGATGGCTCTCTCCTTTCCGTCTGGTATGAAAGCATGAAAGAACCCACCCTTGCGGTGTTGCGTCAAGCCAGGTGGAACCTCGTCTGAACGTCTGCCATTCCATCTCCTGTCATGATCACCTGCCGGACGCTGGCCTGCCTGCTTGCCCTGTCTCTCCTGTCCGCAGGAGCCGGTGAGAAGCAGTCCGGGCTCAAAGGCCAGGATTGGTGGGCTTTCCGACCTCCGTCCGAAGAGCGGGTTCGGTCCGTGCACAGTCTAGATGGGGCTGTCGAGGCGGTCCGGAAGGAGCAAGGACTCGCTGGATCCCCGGAGGCGGATCCGCGCACCCTGATCCGCCGGGTGACCTTCGATTTGACTGGATTGCCGCCCACCCCCGAAGAAGTGTCCGCATACC
>JADZAX010000201.1 GCA_020852405.1 Verrucomicrobiales bacterium | reverse complement strand
TGGCGATTCTCGAAACCGCGATCAAAGACCTGGCACCACGGGTCCGGCTTGAGGCGTTGCGCGCGCTCAGCTTTGTCAAAGGGCCCGATGCCGTCAAAGCCATCGAGCTGGCGAAGCTGGTCATGCTGGAAAAGGATTATTACATCGACTACTGCTTCCGTGAGACGATGCGCCAGCTGGGTTCCCTGCCGGAAGGCAAGGACCTGATCTCAAAAGATCCACTCCTCACGGCGCGGCTCCGGGTCGTGCCAGATGCCAGCTACGGTCCCACCAACAAGAAGCTCGCGGGTGCCGACAAGAAGCTTTACGATCTGGGCAAGGAAGTCTTCAACCGCGAAGCCCATTGCGTTACCTGTCATCAGGCTGATGGCAAGGGGGTGGACAACATTTACCCCGCTCTCGTCAACAGCAACTGGCTCGAGGGGAACGGTGACCGCGTCATCAAAATCGTGCTCAAGGGGCTCTTCGGCCCCTTGGATTTCCAGGGCAAAAAGTATGGTCCCGAGAAAGGCACGCCACCGATGATGGGCTTCGGTCCCTTGCTCAAAGACGAAGAGATCGCCGGCGTGATTTCCTATGTGCACCAATCTTTCGGCAATAACCTGCCGATGGTGAAGGTGGAGGACGTCAAGAGGGTCCGTGAAGAAACCAAAGACCGGGCCATTTTCTACATGGTCGACGAAATTCTCAAAGAGCATCCGCTCGAGAAAAAGTAGTCCAGGCCCAACGGATCCCTGTCGGGTGATTTCCCGGCAGGGATCCTTGGTTCGCAGCGCTCCCGGTGAGAACCGTCCGGCGCTGGCTTGAGTGGTCGTTCTCAGCGAGGCCGGTTTCTCCGGCCTTGATGGTGATTCTTTTCCCGAGCGGTTCGTGGTCTCCGGGAGGAGGGCCTCGCGCCTGACTCTTGCGCGGCATTTTTGCCGGATCCTTCGGGAATCGTGAAATCAATGAACCCCCGCACCGGATCGACACGGACGACGCGGACTTCCACGCGTTGCCCAACCTGCAAGGTCGGTCGCGCCCCCCGTGGGAGATCTTCACTCTTGATCATCCCTTTGATGTAATAGGCTGTCAGTTCGACAAAGGCAGCACCGGGACGCACGTCATTGATGACCGCTTCGAAAGTCCTATCCGGTTCGGCCTTAGTGAGGCGCATGAGATATTCGATGAGCTTGAGTTTTTTGGTTTCATTTTCGGCATCGGCGGCATTGCGCTCGGTCTCTGAGATGTGCCGGGCGATTTCCACCAGACGTCCATAACCCGGAGTGGATCCGGATTTGTCCCCTGGCTCGGTTTTCCGACGGGTCAGGAGGCGCCGTAGGACCCGGTGGACGATGAGGTCCGCGTATCGTCGGATCGGGCTGGTGAAGTGGGTGTAATTGAGTTTTGCCAAGCCATAGTGTCCCAGCGGATCCGCGCTGTAGGCGGCGCGCTTGAGACTTTTGAGCAGGGCGATTTTCAGGGCGTGCTCCTCTGGCAGACCGCGGATGGAACGGAGCAGTTTTTGAAGTTCGGGGCGCTGGGTCACATCACCCGCTTTGTGGCCATAGGTGCGGGCCTGCTCCCGGAAATCCATCAGGCGTTCCTCATCGGGATCTTCATGAATGCGGTAGATGGCCGGATGATTCGCGAGTTTGGTCTCGCGGGCCACCGCTTCATTGGCTGCCAGCATGCACTCTTCGATGAGTTGATGCGAGATGTCGTTCTGAACCCGCCGGACTTCCACGGGGACTCCATCCTGGTCCAGAATGACCTTGGTTTCCACAAAATCGAGATCCAAAGCCCCCTCGCGGAAGCGGCGGTCCCGGAGCGTTTTGGCCAGGAGCCAGGACTCATGGAGGTGTTTCGCGAAGCTGGCTTCGTGCTTGGGCAGTCCGGCGATTTGGTCCGGTGTGAGTTGCAGCCGCTCGTAGGCTTCCTCATAGGTGTAGCGCCGGGCGCTCCGGATGACCGCTGGGGTGAAACGGGCTCCTTTGGGAACCCCATGGGCATTGAAGGTGAGGATGGCCGCGAAGGTCAACCGGTCGACGTCGGGTTTCAGGCTGCAGACGCCGTTGCTGAGTTTTTCGGGAAGCATCGGAATGACCCGATCCACCAGATACACACTGTTTCCCCGGATCTTGGCCTCCCGGTCCAAGGCCGTTCCCGGGCGGACGAAATACGAGACATCGGCAATGTGCACGGCGAGTTCCCAGCCGCCCTCGGGCAGCGGTTTGACCGCAATGGCATCATCGAAGTCTTTGGCATCGAAGGGATCGATGGTGAAGACCGGCTGGTTGCGCCAGTCTTCGCGCCCTTTGAGCATGTCGGGATGCACCTCAGATGGCAGGGAAGCGGCTTCAGCGAGGACTTCGGGGGGGAATTCCAGCGGCAGATCGTGAGAGCAGATCACCGTCAGGATGTCCACTCCGGGAGTCCCCGGGGCTCCGAGAACACGGACCATCCGGGCTTGCGGCGCCTGCTGGCGGGATTCCCACGAGGTGATCTCCACGGCAACTTTGTCACCTGCTTTGGCTTCCGGCAGAACGTTCACCAATCTCAGGCTCTGGGGCAGCATGGGCAGGTCAGGGGTCACGGAAGGAAATCTCGGATGGGCGTGATAGGTGCCCACGATGCGCTGATGGCGGCGCCCGATCACTTCACAAACATGCGCTTCCACGGCCGGATCGGCCTGGTCACGCTGCCGTTGGCGGTCGAAACGCTCCCATGGGGCGACTTTTCTTCGCGACACTTCCACGGTGACCGTGTCGCCATGCAGGGCGGTTCCAGTATAGCGCGCCGGGACATGGATGCGTTCGGCGGCGGAACCTCTCAGTGCCGCGGCCTCAGGCACCTCGGCAATGAACCACGCGTGGCCGCGGCCTTCGGCCTTGGCTGGGAATACGATGGTGCCGGTCAGTCGGGAAGTTCCCGGGCGGTCGGCGGGCGCGAGCCGACCTTTGCGGCCTTCTGTGAGGGTCCCATCAGCGATGAGTTTTCTCAGGGCTTCGCGAAATTCTGCCCGGTCATCGGGTAGAATGCGGAGCTGGCGGGCGAGTTCAGATTTGTTGGCCGGGACGAAGCCTGGCTTGCGGACGAAATCGCGGATGATTGCGACGAGATCCGGTCCTTGGGAGGCGGATGTTTGGCGCTGAGGGGCCCGGCCGGTTGGTCGGGCTTTCTTTTGGTTCATGTAGGATGTGGGAAGAGCGGGGGTTCACCACGGTTTCGCCTCTGGGACGCCGGACTCTCTTGGCCCGGAGGGAGCGATCACGCGGAAGGATTCCGCAAAACAAACTGGCAATGATGGGAGAGCGGCATCGGGCGATGCCCGTCTCGCAGCGGCAGACCATGTGACTTGCCGCAGCCTCCTGAGCCAGGTCAGAATACAACAAGATTCCCCGAACCCGCCAAAATGCGATCAAAATCGAAAATTCTTTGTCATGAGAAGGAAAAATCCTCGACAAAAGATTCACTATGTAATTACAATGCCATCATGAACAAGATCAGTTCGCAGATGAAAAATTCCGGTGGGGCATCGGAATTATCTTGATCTACGGGATGGATCGTAACCAATATTCTGCCATGAAATACCAACCAACTTCCCTCCGCGACCGCCGTGGTTTTACCCTCATTGAATTGATGGTGGTTATCGTAATTTTGGGAATTTTGATGTCCATTACATTCCCGGCCATTAACAAGGTCATGTTCAACGCGCAGAAGACCCGTTGCAAAGCCGATGCGGTGCAGTTGAAAAATTCAATTACTTCCTACTACACGGATTATCTGAAATACCCCGTGAAAGACGCTGGTGGGTCGGACAAGCAGGTCCTCAGTGATGACAACATCATGGGGGCGCTGCTCGCCTCGGACAAGGAAGGGCAAGCAGAGGGGCTGAATCCTCGCAAGATCTCCTTCTACTCCGCCAAGGCGGCCAAACCGGCCGGCAGCGGGCGGTATTCCGGCGGAGTGCATTTCTCCGGTGATGGTGGAGGGTCGCTTTGGGATCCTTGGGGTAACAATTTCTCCATCATTCTCGACACCGATTACAACAACCGGGTCAACGTGCCGGGGTGGGAGAAGCGTTTTACCGAAGTGGGCGAGAATGTCATCGTCTGGTCGCCAGGGCGGGACCGTGAAGAAGCCCAGGTGACGGACAACATCATGACTTGGGAGAACTGACGTCCGCAAAAGGTTTCCCATCAGAAGGGATCCCGCAGCGGTATTCCGCCCGGGGTCTTTTTTTGTCTGAATCCGCCCGGATGGTTCATCTTGCGATCCCGGGGCTTGCAAGGCAGATGAACCGTGATTGAGTGGGCGCTCTGGTTGGCTGCCAACCGGCGTCATCCTAAATCATCATGTCAAAAAGAGTTGTTTTGCTGTTTGCAGGCCAGGGGGCCCAGGAAGTGGGAATGGCCCGGGATCTGATCGAATCCCACCCTTCCGCCCATGCTTCCCTGGAAGCGGCCAACCGGGTGCTGGGGATTGATCTTGGGAACATCATGTTTTCCGGTCCCCTCGAAGAGCTGACCCGGACTTCGCGTTGTCAGCCGGCCCTGTATTTCCACGGACTCCTTTGTTGGGACCTGCTGAGGGAGCGTGTGACGGGTTTGGAAGTAGCCGGGGCAGCGGGTCTGTCGCTGGGGGAATTCACGGCCCACGCTGCCGCAGGAACATTCGGCAGGGAAGAAGGTCTGCGATTGGTGCTGCAGCGCGGGGCTTTCATGGAGGAGGCCACCGGCCGGACCCAAGGCACCATGGCCGCGATGATCGGTGGTGAGGAAGAGGCCGTGCGGGCACTGGCAGAAGCCTGTGACGTCGATGTGGCCAACTACAACTCGCCGGGCCAAATCGTGCTCTCCGGGACACGGGAGGGCATTGCCAAGGCTGTGGCCGGCGCCAAGGCCTGTGGAATCAAAATCGCCAAAGAACTCACCGTGGCCGGGGCCTACCACTCACGGCTCATGCGGAGCGCCCAGGAGGAATTGGGGAAAGTACTGCATTCCGCCCGATTGGAAACGCCGATCATTCCGGTGGTCAGCAATTTTCTGGCCCGTCCCGTCCGCGATCCCGATGAAATCCGAGCTTCCCTGGAAGCCCAGGTCACGGGGTCCGTTCGCTGGACTGAGTCGATGCGGGTGTTTCTGGATCAAGGCGAGAGAACTTTTATTGAACTGGGCCCGGGAGGGGTATTGGCGGGATTGATGAAGCGGATCGACCGCGAGGCCAAAGTCATTTCGGTGACCGACGTTCCCTCCCTGGAGGCTGCCGTGGCCGCTTTGAATCAATGACCAACCACTCCCATGGGCCGCATCCTCGTTCTCTATCACAGCAATAGCGGGAACACTCAGCACATGGCGGCTCTGGTCGGCGAAGGCGCCGGCTCCATCCCGGACATGGAGGTGCGCGTGCTTTCCACGCAGGAAGCAAAAGCTTCGGATTTGGAATGGTGCGATGGTATTGCGGTGGGATCCCCAACCAATTTTGGGACGGTAGCTTGGGAAATGAAGCGCTGGTGGGACACTGAGGCCTATGACAGTTGGATGCGGGTCGACGGGAGGTTTGCCTGCGCCTTTGCCACTCAAGGTGGATGGGGTGGGGGAGCGGAGCTCACCTGCCAGGCGCTTTCCACCATTCTTATCAACTTTGGATTCCTCGTCTTTGGTGTCACCGACTATGTCGGCAAGCAGGGCACCCTCCACTACGGTGCGATCTGCGCCGGCGAACCCCGGGCCGACTGGGAGCAGGAAAGTTGCCGTCGGCTCGGGCGCCGACTTGCCGAGTGGGTGGCTTGTTTTGTCGATGGTCGCAAGGAATTCCATCCTACTTTGGGCACTTATTCCAGGGCGCCGGAAGATTTCTCTTGATCAAATGCAGGAAAATCAGTGGCAGAATTGAGAGACCCCGCTAAAGTGCGCGCATGAAAAATCTCAACGGAGCTTTTCTTTTCATCACTCTCCTCGCCTGGTGCATGACAGAGTCCATTTTCCGCGCCACGGAAGGACATTCCACGGCATTGCTGCTGTTCGTGATCGGATTTCTGGTGATTTTTGCCACCCTTGGTTGTTTGAATCTGTCCGACAAAACGACGAATCTGATCGGGGCTGTGGCCACCGTTCTGTTGTCCGTTTCGTTGATTTTCTTCACGGTGAGCGGCATGCTCCACGGGGCCAGTTGGGTGACCTCGGTGGCAAAGACCTTCGGTGCCATCCTCTCTGTGGTTCTGGCAGTTTCTGCGGTGTCCCCGACTTTGGGCGCTAAGTCGCAGAGCCACGCCTGAGGCTGCTTCATCGGGTGGTAAGAGGCTGGCCTCCTAGAAAATGGTTGTGGATTTTTTCATAACCCACCGTCGTTTCGCCTCCATGGCCGGGAAAAACCCGGGTGGCTTCCGGCAGGGTGAACACTTGTTGCCTGATGCTGTTCAGGAGCAAATCAGAATCTCCGTGGGGGAAATCGGTCCGACCAACGCCGAGTCGGAACAGAGTGTCGCCACCAAACAACCAATCCCCGGTTTCCTCTGACCCAGGCAATCGAAAAACCACACTGTCCGGGGAGTGTCCGGGAACATGGCGCACCTCCAGGCTCAAATCACCAACCCTGACTTCCGCGGACTTTTCCGGAAGGGAGTGCAACCGGGGGCCCAGTAATTCATCGACGGAAAATGAGGCCACCTGGGTCGGCCAACCCACGACATCTCTGAGAAAGTCAGTTAACAAAAGGTCTCCATCCGGAGGCGAGTGTGCCCAGATCGGGCAGCCGAAGCTCTCCTGGGTGGCGGCGGCGCCCAGCACATGATCATAGTGCAAATGGGTCAACAGCAGCGCGCTGGGCTTTGCGTGCAACTCATGCAGCCACCTTTCCACTCCCTCGGGAGCATCGATCAGGATGCAGGCATCCCCCTTCTCGAGCAGGTAGGCATTGGTCTGAAAGTAGCCCCCGGTATAGCGACGTAATCGGTAATCCTTCAATAGAGAACCAGTTTTACTCCACAATGGGAGAGGTGCAACTCCCTGCCTCCAACTGGGTAGAGTCGCCGATGGCGGATTTGAGGCGGGGGTAAGAATTCCGTTTCTAATCTGTGAATTCCCGTGTATTCTCCCCTAATTCGTCAGATTGGGCCTTCCTGTGGCGGTCTGACAGCCCTTCTCTTCTACCATCTTGCTTTCGATGTCCGCATTTCCGCGATCGGTTTCCCACGGGTTAAATTCCTGCCTGAGACTTGGAACTTTGTTTTCCGCTCTGGCGCTTTTCCTTGCTGGACTCTCAGTGCCTGCCACCTCCAGGGGGCAGAACAAGTTTGGTGAAATCTCCATGCGAGTCGCCAAAATGCTCATTGAGGAGCATTACCTGAAGCGGGAGTTGAACGACGAAATGTCGGAGAAAGTCTTCGACCGTTACCTCACCTACCTCGATTTTAACCACGTGTATTTCCTGCAGAGCGACATCGACGCGTTCACCAAGAAATACCGGCATACCCTCGATGACGCGCTTCTATCGAAAGACGTCCAACCGGCCATCGAAATCTACAACGTCTACAAGGAGAGGGTGAAGTCCCGGGTCGATCTCATCAAGGAACTGGCCAAAGGGGGTGTTCCTTCGTTTGATTCCGCACGAAAAGTCAAAATTGACCGTGAAAAAGAGCCTTACCCGGCGGATTTGGCCGCCTCCGACCTTCTCTGGAAGGACCTCTGGGAGGCAGACCTCCTGCAGGAGATTTTGCTTCGCGATTCCATGAAACGGGCCAAAGACGCTGGACGGCTCAGTGCGGAGGCCATCGAGGAAGAGGAGAAGGATGCCAAGGAAACTCCCGAAGTGACCATCACCAAGCGCTATGAGCGGATTCTGGATGGGGTTAATGATAATGATAATGAGGATGTTGCGATCGCCTTCATCAAGGCGCTGTCGCATTCCTACGATCCTCACACCGAGTATTTTTCGCAGCAGCAGTATGACAATTTCCGCATTAGTATGGAGAAAAAGCTCATCGGTATTGGGGCGCTGTTGAGCACCAAGGATGATGTGGCTTTGATTGAAGGTCTGGTGGTGGGCGGTCCGGCCCACAAGCAGGGGGAATTGGTGATCGGCGACAAAGTGGTCGGTGTGGCTCAGGGCGAGGACGGCAAGATGGTTGACGTTATCAAAATGAAGCTGAATGACATCGTGGAAATGATCCGCGGTGAGGAGGGGACTCAGGTCAGGTTGGAAGTGATACCGGCAGATTCCTCCGGCAACGTTGGAAAGCATGTGGTGACCATCACCCGTGCCGAAGTGGACTTGAAAGAGAGTCGTGCTTCCGCCGAGTTGCTTCTGACCAAGGATCAGGCAGGTAATCCCATCAAACTGGGATGGATTTATTTGTCCTCCTTTTACAGCGACATGGGAGGCGGGGAAGTCAGCACTACCGCTGACGTGCAGCGTTTGATCAATCGTCTGACCGGTGAAGGGGTGAAGGGGATTGTCATGGATCTTCGAGACAATGGGGGAGGTTCCCTTGAAGAAGCGATCAACCTCACGGGGCTCTTTGTTCCCCGTGGTCCCATCGTTCAGTCCAAGGATTGGCGCAGCCGGGTTGATATCAAATACTCCCGCAACCGCTACCCCATTTATGACGGTCCTCTGATGGTGCTGACGAACCGTTCCAGCGCGTCAGCTTCCGAGATTTTTGCCGCAGCCCTCCAGGACTACAACCGGGCTGTCATTGTGGGAGAAAAATCCTCCTTTGGCAAAGGCACCGTGCAGCAACTCCGCCCGGTCTACAACACCACCGGAGGGCTTCTGCAGTCTTTCACCAATCCGCCTCAGGAAGGTGCCTTGAAACTTACCATCCAGACTTTCTTCCGCATCTCTGGAGGATCGACCCAGCTCAAAGGGGTCACGCCCGATGTTCACATGCCGAGCGTCAATGACTTGGCGGATTACGGAGAGGAATCTTTGGAAAATCCCCTGCCGTGGGAAACCATCGATCCGGCGACCTATGAGCCAGCCCGGAATACGCCGCTTCCCTTCAAGGATTTGCAGGCGAGGACCACCTCCCGGATCGGCACTGACCAGGAGTTCAAATATGTTACCGAGGACATGGAGCGTTACAAGGTGCGCAAAGAGCGCAATGAGATCAGTTTGAACCGGGCGGATCGCGAGAGCGAATCCAAAGAGTTGGAAGCCATCCGGGTGGCTCGGGAGGATGAGAGGATCAAGCGGTTTGCGGAGACCCGTGAGAAAGAGAAAGACCTGTTTAAAGTCTATTCCTTGACTCAGGACAATGTCCGGGATGAGAAGCTGACCCTGCGGGCTGATCTTTCCAATGAAGCCGCGAGCGGGATGATGACGAAGCCCAAAAAAGAAGATCCTCGCGAAAAAGCTCTCGAGTATCCGCATCTCTTCGATCCTTACAAGCGGGAGACTCTTAGGATTTTGTTGGATTTCATCGAACTCGAAGGTGCTCCTAAACCGGTCAATGTCTCCGGCAATGAGTCGGGTCGTTGATTGGGCTTTTCTTCCCGCAGGATTCAAGCAAGTCTCGCCCTGCATTAATCCTTGGGGTGGGGAGGTTTTGAGGGATGTTCTCAGTCCTGACTGAAAATGGACTGATTTTCGGGTGATAACCGCGCCCAACAAGGGGAATGGGATGCACCTTTTGCCCGATTGGCTGGGGAATTTGCTTCGGTCAAGTTGACTATTTCAATATGGTAATTGTTGTAAACAATTGTGATTTTTAAGGGATTGGGAACTCCTCGGAGTGTGGGGGGGCGCAAGCGCGTGACTCATAAAATAAACTGGTTGGCGCTTTCGCGCCTCTTGAATCTGATAGAATCTGAGCGATGATCAATACTGTAGAAACCTACCCCGACACCAACCACACCTTGTTCTTGACGAACTACTGCCGATGAATACGAACAACATGAGCCGCCTTCTCTCTACTGGCTACCATTCCCGCTGCGATTTTATGTGGGTTGGTATGGCTGGTGGTCTTGGACTTTCCCTTGGTGAACTTCTGAAGCGCGAGGCTCGCGGCGATCAGAAGTTTTATGAGTCCAAGGAGGGGGTTGCAAAGTCCCTGATTCATATTTACCTTCCCGGCGGTATGGCTCACCAGGAGTCATGGGATCCGAAGCCCTATGCTCCTACCGACTACAAAGGTCCGTTGAGTGCGATTGACACCAATGTTCCCGGGATCCAATTCAGTGAAAACTTCAAAGAGTGCGCCAAGGTGGCTGACAAAATGTGTGTCATCCGCTCCATGAATCATGGTGAGGCTGCCCATGAGCGCGGCACTCACAATATGTTTACGGGTTACCGCCCGAGCCCTGCTCTGAAGTACCCCAGCTTCGGGGCGGTGATTTCCCATGAGTTGGGAACACGCAAAAATCTTCCTCCTTATGTCTGTGTTCCCAGTCAGCCGAACGAATTTGCCGGCACGGGTTACCTCAGTTCCATGTATGGTGCATTCAGTCTGGGGAGTGATCCGGCGCAGGCGGGTTTCCAGGTGCGCGATCTTGGCCTTCCGGGTGGCGTGGATGAAAAGCGGTTTGACCGTCGTCGCTCCCTTCTTGAGGCGGTCGACAGCCACTTCCGTAACAAGGAAAAGGCCGACGAAATCACGGCAATGGACAGTTTCTATGACAAGGCTTACGGCTTGATCAGTTCTCCTGAAGCTCGTCAGGCATTTGATCTCAGTAAAGAAGATGCCAAGTTGAAAGAGGCTTATGGCAACAATCAGGCTGGTCAGCGTATGTTGCTGGCTCGTCGTCTGGTCGAATCCGGTGTCCGTTTGGTCACGATGACTTACGGTGGATGGGATCACCATGATCGCATTCGTGATGCCATGAGCCGTCAGGCTCCCGAATTTGATCGTGGTTTTGCCATGCTGCTTAAAGATCTCGATGATCGTGGCCTGCTGGATTCCACCATGGTCATGGTTTCTTCTGAGTTCGGAAGGACTCCGAAGATCAACAAGACCGATGGTCGTGACCACTGGCCTCGGGTCTTCAGTGTCGTGCTCGCTGGTGGCGGCATCAAGCGCGGTATCTCCTATGGCACGTCCGATGCCCTTGGGGGTGAGCCGGATCAGAATCCTGTGGGAGTTGGTGATCTTGCTAAAACGGTTTACGCTCAGATGGGTATCAATGCCGACAAGGAGTTGCTGGCGCCCGGTCCTCGTCCGATCGAAATTGTTGCCGACGGTAACGTCATCACCGACATCATCGCCAAATCTGCCTGACCTGAAATATTTAACTTCCTCGACCCACACCATGAAACAAAGCGTTCTGAAATCCATTCAGGATGCGGTGCGAGGCAGGATCTCTGGCGGAATGCTGGCAGCCTTTGGGCTGGCAGCATTCATGCTAATGGGGTCTCTGCGCGCCGCTTCTCCCAACTTTCAATACACCGAACCTCGTGGAGGAAAGCGTGGATCTGAGGTCAAGGTGGTTATCACCGGCCAGCGTCTCCAGGATCTCCAGGAAATCATCTTCCTTGAGCCCGGGTTGTCGGCCAAGGGCATCTTTGTTGATCCAAAGGCCAACGGAGCCAAGGCGGAGGCCACCATTGTGATCGCTCCCGATTGCACGCTTGGCCAGCACCACATGGTGCTGCGGTGTGCTACCGGATTCTCCTACGCGAAAACATTCTGGGTTTCCCAGTTTGACAATGTCGTGGAGGTCGAGCCGAATGATGATTTTGCCGCCCCTCAGGACATTCCCATGAATGTGACCATTGAAGGTTCCACCAAGCCTGAAGAGGTCGACTTCTACAGGGTCAAGGCAAAGAAAGGGGAGCGCATTTCCGTGGAAGTGGAAGCCCTGCGCCTGAACAATCTGCCGAACAGCTATGGGATGGATTCGTATGCCGCCATTTTGACGTCAGAACGTTTTGAATTGGCTGTATCGGATGATTCTTCGCTGCTCAAGCAGGATTCGGTTGTTTCTGCGGTGGCTCCCAAGGATGGGGATTACATCATTGAAATCCGTGACTCCGCCTACCAAGGCAACGGCCGTTACCGGGTTCATATCGGGAACTATCCCCGTCCCTTGGTCGTGTATCCTGCCGGTGGTAAAGGTGGTTCCGAAGTCGAGGTTTCCTTCATCGGAGATCCTTTGGGTGTCTTCAAGCAGAAGGTCAAACTTCCTGCGAAAGCCGATGATGGCTATCCAGTTCTCGCGCAGCAGAATGGTCTGTTTTCTCCTTCCGGTAACACCATGCGAATTTCCAGTTATGACAATGTCATGGAAGTGGAGCCAAATAACGAGATGAAGGATGTGACCGCTCCCATGGGGGCACTGCCTTCGGCTTTCAACGGGGTTCTGAGCGCTCCCGATGACATCGATTACTTCAAATTCACGGCGAAGAAGGGGGAGCGCTACCGCTTCCGGGCGATGGCCAATATTCTGGGATCTCCCGTGGACACGGTGATGTATCTCTACAATGACAAGGGTGGTTCGCTGGGGAACAACGATGACTCCGACGGATTGACCGACAGTAAGATTGATTTCACGGCACCTGCTGATGGTGAATACTTTGTTGGTATTCGAGACATGCTCAAGCGGGGTGGAGAAGACTTTGTCTACCGCATTGAGACGGAATCCTTTGATCCCACGATCCTTGTTTCGATGCCGGAGATGGTTCGCAACGATTTCCAATACCGGAAACAGTTCAACATACCGCAGGGCAATAATTATGTGATGTTGGTCAATGTGAGCCGCCAGAATTTCTCCGGCGACCTCAAATTTGAAGTGCCCAACCTTCCTCCGGGAGTCACCTGGGAGGCTGATACCATCTCTGCCAATCTTAGTCAGATTCCCCTGTTGCTCAAAGCAGCGCCTAACGCGCCGTTGGCGGGAGCTTTGGTGCCGCTGCTGGTGAAGTCGACCGATCCCGCGAAACCTGGGGAAGGCAAATTTGTCCAACAATTGGACTTGGCCCGTGGTGAGCCCAACGGAACTCCCTACTACATCACGAACTATGACAAACTTCCGGTGGCGGTTTCCCAAGCCGCTCCCTTTTCGGTTTCCATTGATCAGCCTCAGGTTCCCTTGGTGCGGGATGGTTCCTTGAAGCTGAAAGTCCGTGCCCAACGGAACGGTTATGATGGCAAGATCGATGTGCGAATGATCTGGAACCCACCAGGAGTGAGTGCCCCGGCACTTCTCTCAATCCCGGAAAAGCAGACCGAAATTGAGTATGAGCTGACCGCAAATGCGACAGCGGAGGTCAGGAGTTTCAAGATCACGGTTTTGGCGGAAGCCGACACCGGCAACGGTATTGTGACGGTGGCTTCGCCTTTCGTGAATCTCAGCATTGAGGAGCCTTACGTGAAGATGAAAATGAACATGGCCATGGTCAATCAGGGAGCCTCTGGTGACATGGTCTGCGAGTTGGAAAACCTCAGACCATTCGATGGCAAGGCGAAGATCCAAATCATGGCTCTCCCTGCCAAGGCGACCGCCCCTGAAGTGGAAGTGTCCAAGGATGATACCTCGGTGGCGATTCCCGTTGCGGCGGCTGACGAAACACCGGTGGGACAGCACAAAAACATGTTCTGCACCCTAGTGGTCACTGTGAATGGTCAGCCGATCACTCATCGGGTGGGTATGGGCGGTGTGCTGCGCGTCGATCCCAAACCGAAGGAACCCGCCAAGCCCGCGTCCCCCGCCGCGCCTGGAAAACCCACTGCCGTGGCCAAGACTGACGCCCCTGCCAAACCTTTGTCTCGCCTGGAACAGCTTCGCCAGGAAGCTCAGAAACAGGCGGACTCCAAGAAGTAGTCTGCCCTTTCTTTTTGCTCACTCTCTTCTCCTCACTACCATGAAAACGCCATCCAAGTTTCTCTCGGCAATCCTCTTGGCCTCCGGGTCCGCAGGCTTGCGGGCCCAGGATGCACCGGTCGATTTCGTCCGCGACATCCAGCCGATTCTTGAATTCAACTGCGTGAACTGTCACAATGCTGACGACGCCAAAGGCGGACTCCGTTTTGACAGCCGCGATGCCTTTCTCAAGGGAGGAGATGGTGGAGACGCCATGTTGCCCGGGAAGCCCGAGAAAAGTCTCATGGTGGAATTGATCTCCCTGCCCAAGGATGATGACGATGTCATGCCTTCCAAGGGACGTTTGCTTCATGCTCATGAGATCGACAAGGTGAAAAAGTGGATCGCCGCCGGGGCTCCTTGGCCTGACAATCTGGTGTTGGTTTCCAAGAAAGAGGATGATTTCAAAGGCGCAGAGCCACTGCCGGAAAGGGGGAAGAAGATTGCCAAACTTTCGGTGTTTCCTCCGAACGTGAACCTTGAGACCAAACGGGATTCCCAGTCTCTGGTTGTGATGGCCACTTACGAGGATGAGACCACTTTGGATGTGACCAAGAACGCGGTTTTTGACTATGCCGATCCCAGTCTGGTGGAACTCGCCAAGCGGAATCTCATCAAGCCGAAAAAGGACGGCCTGACCGAGTTGACGGTCAAAGTTCCGGGCTTTGATGTCAAAGTACCGGTGGCTGTCACTGGGGCTCAGCAGGATCGCACAGTCAGTTTTCATCTCGATGTCATGCCCATCTTCATGCGTGAGCATTGCAACACCGGGTCTTGCCATGGCTCCGCCCGCGGGCAGGATGGTTTCAATCTTTCCTTGTTTGGATTCGATCCAGATGGTGATCATTTCCGGTTGACCAAAGAAATGCTCGGGAGGCGCATCAATCTTGGGATTCCCGAGGAAAGCCTGCTTGTTGAGAAGTCTATTGAGTCCGTGCCCCATACGGGAGGGAAATTGTTTGAGAAAAACAGTCCTTCCTACAAGGTCATGGTCGAATGGGTGAGGAACGGTGCGCTCAATGATGATCCCTCCACCCTCGCCAAACCGATTGCAGTGGAGCTCTATCCCCCAAAATTGGTGCTCGAAGGGGCAGGCGCCACGCAGCAGATGACGGTGCGTGCGAAATACAGCGACGGGCATGACCGGGATGTGACTGATTTGGCAGTGTTCATCACCAACAATGAGCCCACGGCCGCCGTCACCAAGGAAGGATTGGTCACCGCCGGCAAGCGGGGAGAAGCCTTCATTATGGCTCGCTTTGAAACCTTCACTGTTGGTATTCAGGCGATTGTGATTCCGGAAGGCTTGCAGTATACCCGCCCTACGGTCAAAGAAAACAATTACGTGGACCATTTGGTGCACGAAAAACTCCACAAGCTCCGCATCATTCCTTCAGGAACCTGCACGGATGAGGAGTTCCTGCGTCGCATCTACATCGATGTCGTGGGGCAGCTGCCGACCGAAGCGGAATATCTCGCTTTCATGGGCGACACCGCAGCCGACAAACGGGCCAAAGTCATTGACGGTCTGCTGGAGCGTAAAGAATTCACGGAAATGTGGGTCATGAAGTGGTCCGAGTTGCTCAAGATCCGTTCTGACAACCAGACGATGAGCTATAAAGCAGCGCTTCTTTACTACAATTGGTTCAAAGACCGTCTGGCGAACAACACTCCTTTCAACCAAATTGTCATTGATCTGCTCTCGGCCACTGGCGGAACCTTCGACAATCCGGCCACCAACTTCTATCAGGTTGAGCGGGACAATCTCAAAATGGCGGAAAACGTCGCCCAGGTGTTCATGGGGATGCGTTTGCAGTGTGCCCAATGCCACAACCATCCCTTTGATCGTTGGACCATGGATGACTACTATGGCTGGGCCAACTTCTTTGCCCAGGTGGGGCGGAAGCGGGCGGATGATCCACGCGAACAGGTCATCTACAACAGTGGTGGCGGGGATGTGAAGCACCTCATCGGCGGCAAGATCATTCCCCCCCGTTTCCTAGGTGGTGAAACGCCTGATGTCGCCGGCAAAGACCGTCGGCGCGTTCTGGCCGAGTGGTTGGCTTCACCGGACAATCCTTGGTTCGCCAAGAACATCACCAACATGGTCTGGTCCCACTTTTTCGGTGTCGGGATCATCGACCCGGTGGATGATGTGCGGGTCAGCAATCCCGCCACCAACCCCGAACTGCTGGATGAACTCGGGAAGCGCTGGCAGAACTACAACTACGATTTCAAACAATTGGTTCGTGACATCTGTAATTCGCAAGCCTACCAGCGTTCGACCCAGGCGAATCCCACCAATGAATCGGACTTGAAGAACTTTGCCCGGGCTCGGGTGCGCCGCCAGCGTGCCGAAGTGCTTCTGGATGTCATCACTCAAGCGACCGAAACGAAAAACAAATTCCGGGGATTGCCTCTTGGGGCGCGTGCCGTTCAAATTGCGGACGGGACCACCACAAACTACTTCCTGCAGACGTTCGGACGTGCCGAACGCACCACCGTTTGCTCCTGCGAAGTCAAGATGGACCCAAGTCTTTCCCAGGCGCTGCATCTGCTCAACGGTGACACTGTGACGACCAAGGTCGAGCAGGGGGGAGTGGTCAAAACACTGCTGGCCGACAAGAAAACGCCGGAGCAGATCATTGAGTCCATTTACATCCGGACCGTGACTCGCAAGCCCACGCCAGAAGAAACCAAGCAGCTCATGGCGCAAGTCACTGCTGTGGGAGAAGATGCCGCCCAAAAACAACAGGTGTTGAATGATATCTTCTGGGCGGTGCTTAACTCCAAAGAGTTCATCTTCAATCATTGATTCGGGCGGGATTCCCCGCTTTCCAAACCGCCAATCTCCATCGCACTGGGGATTGGCGGTTTTTTTTTGTGCTCGTCACTCTCCCGGGAGTGAGGAGCACTCCAACGCTTGAATGTTATGGAAACTCAGATCGGCGCGGAGGTTTTTTCAGGATAATTGTCTCAAAGGTGAGAAAATGAGAGATTTATCAAAATTAAAGATCATTTTTGAAAGAAAAGGATTTCAAATCTCCCAAAATGTGGTTTCTTAAGGGATGCGAACAATTTGTCTGGTTTGGATGGCGATTTCTCTGTTGCTGGCGTGTTTTGCCGGAGTCGGGCTTAAGAAAACCGAATCTGCTGCCCGCAGCTTCTCCGCCTACGAAGCCTATCCCGAGGGGTGGGCGGACAAGGTCAAAGGGATTGAAGACCCGGCGCTGCTTCGAAAATTGCTGCTGGAATCGATGGCCACCGAGAGGCGGTTCGATCAAATCATTGTGCAGGGTTCCTCCATGCTGGCCGGTCTTCATTACATTGTGTTGGCCCTCGCGGCGGCACATGTGCTGTGGGGAATAGTGTGGCTCCTTAAAACCCGTCGCAAGAAACCCACGACGGGTCAATCCACCTTGATGGAGCCCATGAGCGGCGCGCAAACCGCCTGACCTTCCTTGCTTTGTCTTCGGGATTGCCGACGATGGCAGGCCGGGCATATTGGGTTCCGCTGCCATGCAGAAGCCGAATTCAATCCCGTTGCCACCCTCCTGCCCTTTGACGTGGAGTCTGGTGGACCTTGTTGATCTGGAGTGGCAGCTTGCGTTGGATGCCGAAGCGTCTGCGGAAGATCTCTCGGATCGTGATCGGCGAATTTCCCGGGAACAATTGGTTCCCGTCCTCGGTAAAGATTTGGTGCCGGAAGCAGGTCGCGAAATTCGCTCCCGCGGCCTGCGGCTCTGGCTGGAGGATGTCCGCAATTCTCGCCGGGAAGCGTCTGTCGGAGAAATGGTTTCCCATGGGCGCGGACTGATGGCTCTGATTCTTGGATTCATTGCGATCACTGCCGGGAGCGGTCTGGTGTTCGGGCTCTTGCACCGGGAATGGCGGTATTTCAATGTGGTGCACTTCCTGCTGGCCACCTTGGCCCCCCAGTTTCTGTTGTTGTTGTTGCTTCTGCTGGGCACGGTTTGGGGAAAGATCCGCGGTCCGTCCCACCGTTCCACCAGCCTCTGGCGCAACCTGCTGGCAGATCTTTGGAGCAAATTGACCACTCATGTCTGGACCCGGCGTCTCTCCGATGTCGCCCTGCGCGCTCGGACCGGCAAGTTGGGGGCCTTGGTCCGTCCCTGGTTGGTCTGGCCGGTGGCGCGCCTGACCCAGACTGCGGCGATTTGGTACAATCTCGGGATCATGGGAGCCTTCGCCGGTATTCTCCTCGGGATGGATGTGCGATTCTTTTGGGAAAGCACCCCAGGGGTGAGTGCTGAGGAGGGGCTGCACCAAGTAGTGGCGACACTTGCCACACCCTGGTCCTGGCTGGCTCCACAGACGGTTCCTTCCCTTTCTGGAATTCACGACACCCGGATCGCGGTGACCGGCACCGAAGGGGGGTGGCATGAGGTCGAGGGCGTGAGAAGTGCCGAAATCTGGGTGCCATTTCTCTTTACGGCCCTGGGAATTTGGGGGCTCCTGCCCCGGTTGCTCCTGCTGGCTTTTTGTTCCTGGGAAGAGCGGCGCATGTTGCTCACCCAGAACTTCGGAGACCGTCAGCACCGGGAATTGTGGCGTCGCCTCGCTGAAACCGGTCGCCTCATGGTGAATGTGACCGGGCCCGGTGACGATGCCATCGTGCTCTGTTGGGGGGGCGTCGAACCAAACCCGGAGGAGTTGCGGCCGGTCATGTTGCAGCAACTTCGATTGAATCCGGTTCAATGGTTTTCGGCCGGAGGGCTAGATGTCACTGCCGATTCTGTCGCCATCCGGAGCCTTGCCAATTTCGCCGGTGAGAAGTCGGTCTCCCCGCTGCCGTTGGTTCTCATTGCCGAGTCATGGGGATTGGCTCCACGGGATTTGGCCGCCTTTTTGATATCTCTCCGCAAGGAGCTGGGGGCGTCTCCTTCGATTCGATGCCTTCTGATCGGTGAACCGAAGTCGGGGCACATTCTGACTCCGCCCAAGGCTGAAGATCTCCGGATCTGGGAAAAATTTGCCGCCGATCTGGGAGATGGCGGCTTCATCATCCGACCGTTACGGGGAATCCAAGCATGAGTGATCTTGGCGAAACCTCATCGGAACGTTCTCCGGCTCGTTTTGCCGTGGTGGGGCGGGTCAACAAAGGCAAGTCATCGGTGTTGGCCACTCTTGTGGAGGAAGCCGACAATCACCGCCTCCGCATCGGACCAACCCCGGGCGAGACGACCCGGTGCCAAACCATTCCTCTCACACTCAACGGAGAGACCCTCGTAGAGTTCATCGACACTCCGGGATTCAACCAAGCCCGGCAAGCTCTTGCCTGGCTGCGAGAGCATCACCGCGAGGAGGAGGGGCGGGCCAGACTTGAAGCCGTGCGGCACTTTGTGGCTACCTTCCGGGATACGGAGGAATTCGTCGATGAATGCCGGCTTCTGCAACCGATTCTCGACGGGGCCGGGATTGTCTATGTGGTCGATGCGTCCAAACCGTATCGGGCTGATTTCGTCGCCGAGATGGAGATTCTCCGCTGGACCGGGCGGCCCCGCATGGCAGTGATGAATTTCCTTTCCGGTGACACCAGCCACGCCCAGGAATGGCGGGAGCACCTCGGGGAGTTCTTCAATCTGACCAGAGACTTCAACGCCCATACCGCGAGATTCCGGGAGCGCATCCGGCTCCTCCGTCACCTCCTGGAAATTGAGGACCGCCATCGTGGCAGCATCGAAAAAACCATCCAGCTGCTCGAAAGCGGATGGAACCGGCGCCGTGAAGACGCTGCCGACATTGTCATCAGTCTGCTGCAGCGGGCCCTCACGGAGAAGGCGTGCAAAAATGCTTCCCATGAAGACACCCGGCGGTCACACCGGCGGCAACAGGTCGAAGCTAAATTGCAGGAGGAATACCGCACCCAGATCCGGACGTTGGAGGGGGGGCAGCATGCGCGGCTGAGTCAGCTCTATCGGCATCCCAAGGCCGAAATGACCCACGAAAGCGGAGATGCCGTGCTGGAAGGTGATGATCTGTTTGCCGAAGAAACTTGGCAGGTCCTTGGACTTGCCCCCATGCAACTCGCGGTTGCCGCCACCCTTGCCGGTGGGGCGGCGGGTGCGGGGGTCGATCTGGCAACGGGGGGCGCCACCCATGGCCTCGGAACGGTCATCGGGGCCGCCGGCGGCTTCATCGGCGCCTTGTGGAAAGGCCGCGCTTTGGCGGAAATCAAGATCGACCACCCGTTGCTCGGTGGCGGCCTGAATCCCGGAGGGGTGAGGCTCTGTGCGGGACCTCCAAAAAATCCTAATTTTCCATGGGTTTTGTTGGATCGGGCCTTGTATCATTTTGAACATCTGGTGACCAGAGCCCATGGTCGGCGCGACCGGTTTGTGATCGATTTCGCGGACCTGACCAAAGCCGGGGAAGGATCGCGCCAGGGATACGCCAGCAGGATCGGAGCCGATGAGCGCAAAGTGTTTGGGCGTTGGTTCGACGCCTTGTCTCGGGGCCGGGCGGAATCGATCGGGGATCGCGAGGTTTTCTCTGCCTTGGTGCAAGTGTTGGGACGCATCGAAACGGGAGAGCTGCGCGTAAGATCAAGTGGGCCTCTTGAGGAGGACAGTTAATTTTGGTTGGAAAATATCGCGATATAGCTATATTAAAGAAAATGGATCCCTTCATGAACTTTTTCACATCCTCCCCGGATCGCCGCCACCAGCGTCGGGGCCTCAGGTTGCTTCTCTTGGTGGGCTTGATCCCGGGAGCTTGCAGCCACCAGACGGACACACATCCGGCACCTCCTTTGCCGGCGGTGGAAGTTCATTCGGCAGAGGTCACCGAAACAACGATTCCGGTATACCTTGAAGCCGTCGGCACGGTCCAGCCCCACCGGATGGCCTCTGTTTCCGCCAAGGTCACCGGTCGGGTTCTGCGTATGCTGGCCGTTCCGGGGCGCGCCGTGAAGGAAGGGGAAACCCTTGCCGAAATCGATGCCGGAGACCTCAGGGCCTCCGCTGAGCGGGCTGAAGCTGCTCTGAATCAGGCCCGTCAGGATCTGGAACGGACCAAGCAACTTCTGGCAAAAGGTGCGACGACAGCGGCCGAGTCCGATCGTGTCGTCGCCGCCGAGCGCATGGCCGCGGCCACCCTCGCCGAAGTCAAAGCCTCTCTCGATCAGGCCATCGTGACCGCGCCTTTCTCCGGCACGGTCTCACGCAAACTGGCTGACAGCGGGGATCTGGCCACCCCTGGTCGCGCTCTTTTCACCGTGGAAGACGGGTCCTTGCTCCGGCTGGAAGTGCCTGTTCCCGAGTCACTCGTGGGTGGTCTCAAGCTCGGACAATCGCTGCGGGTCAAGGTGTCTGGAGTGGACGCGGATCTCTCGGCCGCCATCAGTGAGATCGCTCCCGCCGCGGACGTGGCCAGCCGGACCTTTCTGATCAAACTGGATCTGCCCAAAGAGGACAGCCTACGCGCTGGACAGTTCGGCCGGGTTTACCTCCCCCGGGACGAACGTCAGGCGTTGTATGTCAAATCCGGTGCGCTGGTGAGTCGGGGGCAGATGGACTACCTGTTTGTGGTCGATCCGGAAAGTCCGGTGGCCCGGCTCCGCATTGTCCGCAGCGCGGCGGAGGATGGTGGGAAGGTGGAAATCCTCGGAGGGGTGAATCCCGGTGAACGCGTCATCACGGATCCCCCATCGGCCCTTCTTGATGGCCAACCTGTCACCCTGTTGAACTGATGAAGGATCCCACTCATCCAGAGTCCCAGGGTTTTGCCGGACGCCTCGCCACCGCGTTCATCGACTCCAAGCTGACTCCGTTGCTCATCATCGGGTCGGTGCTTTTGGGGATCTTCGCGGTGGTGAAATTGCCCCGGGAAGAGGAACCGCAGATCAAAGTCCCCATGATCGACGTCATGGTTTCCATGCCCGGGGCTACCGCCAAGGAGGTGGAAGAGCAGGTCACCCGTCCCATGGAGAAACTCCTTTGGGAGATCTCCGGAGTCGAATACGTCTACAGCATTTCCAGTCCCGGCGAGAGCCTGGTCATTGTCAGGTTCCAGGTCGGACACGATGAGGAGTCAGCGCTGGTGCGGCTCAATCAAAAGCTTCAGTCGAACTACGACCGCATTCCTCCGGGCGTCTCGCAACCTCTGGTCAAGGCCAGTTCGATCGACGATGTCCCGGTCCTCGCGCTCACTCTGCACAGCGCCCGGCTTGATCCTGTTGAACTGAGGCGCCTCGCCGCCGAAGTCGAGGACGCGGTGAAGCAGGTGCCCGATGTCGCCGAGACCAGGCTCATTGGAGGCCAGCGCCGCAACCTTCGGGCGGTCATCGATCCGGTGAAACTGGCTTCCCGTGAACTCAGTCTCGCAGGTCTGGTGCCCCTGATCCGGCAGGCTAATTCCGAATCCAGGTCCGGATCCCTCATTTCCGCCAATGCCGAGACGCTGGTGGAAAGCGGTGCTTTTCTGACCTCGGCCACCGAACTGGGGGATGTGGTGGTCGGCGTCCATGCCGGGCGCCCGGTTTATCTGCGTGACGTTGCCGACATTCATGACGGGGGAGGGGATGCGGAACAGTATGTGCTCCATGGCCTGGGGGCCGGCACGCCCGGAGCGCGGCCTGGTGCCAATGCCGAAAACGGCGTGACCATTACGATCGCGAAACGCCCTGGCACCAACGCCGTGGCGGTCGCCGAGCATGTCCTCGCCAAGGTCGAGGCCCTGCGGGGACGCGTCCTGCCTGCTGACGTGTCGCTTTCAGTGACCCGGCACTACGGCCATACCGCCGCCGAGAAATCGAATGAGCTTTTGCTGCACATGGGGATCGCCGTGGTTTCCGTGGCGGTACTGATTCTTTTCATGCTGGGATGGCGCGAGTCGCTCGTTGTCGTGGTGGCCATTCCGGCAACGCTCTCCTTGACGCTGCTTGTCTTTTACCTTTACGGATTCACCCTGAACCGGATCACCCTCTTTGCGCTCATTTTTTCCATCGGGATCCTGGTCGATGACGCCATCGTCGTCGTGGAGAACATCGTGCGTCATCTCCGGCTCCGGGAGAACCGGGGCCAGCCCGTCATTCCGGTGGCGATCCGTGCGGTGAGTGAAGTGGGCAACCCCACGGTGCTTGCGACATGGGCGGTGGTCGCCGCGATTCTACCGATGGCCTTCGTCGGCGGCCTCATGGGACCCTACATGCGGCCCATCCCGATCGGAGCCTCCGCGGCCATGCTTTTCTCGCTGCTCATCGCCTTCATCGTCACGCCTTGGGCGGCGGCGCGGCTGCTCAGGCGCGGCGGGCACGGACATACGGACTCCGGACACGATGACTCAGATTCCTGGTCGACTCGGCTATACCGCCGCGGGATGCGTGCCTTGCTCAAGAACCGCTTGAGCCGCTGGACCTTCCTCGCGGTTATCGTCGGTCTGCTCCTCGGCAGCATGTCGCTGGTGGGAATCCAGTGGGTGAAAGTGAAAATGCTGCCTTTCGACAACAAGTCGGAGTTTCAGGTGATCCTCGACACCCCCGAGGGCAGCACCTTGGAGGAGACCCTTGCGATCGCCCGGGAGATGGCCCAGGTCGTTGCCGCCGAACCTGAGGTGACCGACTATCAGGTCTATGCGGGAACCTCTTCTCCCTTCAATTTCAATGGACTGGTGCGCCATTATTTCCTGCGCAGGGGATCCAATGTGGCTGACATCCAGGTGAATCTCCTCCCGAAACACGAGAGAGCGGCCGTGAGTCATGACATCGCCAAGCGGGTCCGTCCCCGTCTGGCGGAGATCGCCGCCCGTCATGGGGCCACCATTGCGGTCGCCGAAGTGCCGCCTGGTCCTCCCGTGTTACAAACCATCGTGGCCGAGGTCTATGGGAATGACCGCGCTCACCGGGAAGCCCTTGCGGAAGAGGTCCGCCGCATTTTGGAAGAAACTCCGGGGGTGGTCGACATCGATGCCTATGGTGAGGAAGACCAGGTCCGCCACCGCTTCGTCATCGACAAGGAAAAGGCCGCTCTCAACGGCATTTCCGCCGAGACGCTGTCGCAAACTCTGCGCATCGGGGTGGATGGGCTGGATGTGGATCTCGCCCACCTGCCTCGCGAGAAGGAGCCTGTCATGGTGCGGTTGGAGCTGCCCCGGGAATTCCGCACCGATCCCGCCCGGCTTCTCGGGCTTAGACTCCGTTCCGGAGATGCCAACGCCCTACCCGAGCCCACTGCCGGAGCGGCCAATGCCCCTCCTTTGGTGCCGCTGGGAGAGTTGGCAACGGTCACCACTGGCAACATCGACAAGAGCATTTACCACAAGAACCTCCTTCCGGTGACTTACATCGTGGCGGATGTCGCCGGGGTGGTGGAGAGCCCGGTCTACGCCATTTTTCAGATGAACGAAAAGCTGGCGGCGATCGACATGACCCGATTTGGCGGCACGGACGAAGGTCTCCAGGTGCTTAACGCCAGCCTGCCGGAACTGGATGTGATCCCATCCTTGAAATGGGATGGGGAGTGGCACATCACGATCGAAGTGTTCCGCGATCTGGGCATTGCCTTCGGGGCTGTTTTGATCCTCATCTACATGCTGATGGTGGGTTGGTTCAAGTCATTCGTTACGCCGCTTGTCGTCATGGCGGCCATTCCATTCTCCCTCATCGGCATCCTGCCAGCCCACGGAATGATGGGCGCTTTTTTCACCGCCACCTCCATGATTGGCTTCATGGCCGGTGGTGGGATTGTGGTGCGGAATTCCATCATCCTGGTCGATTTCATCCAACTCCGCCTCGCCGAAGGAATGGCGCTGCGGGAGGCGGTGATCGATGCCGGTGCGGTAAGATTCCGTCCCATGCTGCTGACCGCCATGGCGGTGGTGGTTGGTGCCGCGGTGATTCTGAGTGATCCCATTTTCCAAGGACTGGCCATCGCCCTGATGGCCGGGGAGATCGCTTCACTGTTCGTCAGTCGTCTGGCGGTGCCGGTCCTTTTCTACATGACCAATG
>JADZAX010000200.1 GCA_020852405.1 Verrucomicrobiales bacterium | reverse complement strand
TCCCCGTGGTCCAGAGGCAGGCTGACGGTTTTGATTTCCAGCTCATTGCGGGTGCCAGAGGTCCCGTCCCCGCTGTCTGAGTCCAGGTCCTCCTCAGCCGGCTCATCTTCCTTGAAATCTTCCTCATCAAACAATTCCTCAACGTATTGGACGAATTCCTCATCCGGCAGGTCATCCGCGTCAATGCCCTCTTCTGCACTGTCGTCATCCGCCTCGTCCTCCTCGCCACCGGGCCCCACCAGCGAAATAATCCTGGTCTCGGTTCTTGATACCAGATCCTGCGCCACCGTTTCTCTGGCTTCCTGGAACTGGTTGGCCAGGTCAGGGACGACATACTCCTTCCATTCTTCCACCAGCTCGTCAGGCTCCACGTCCGGGGTATTTGTGAGAGGTTCCGGAAACAGCCGGAGCCGGGAATCGTGCGCCATCCCTTCACCGGCGGCGGTGGATGGGAGCCGCGAGAGAAAGAGCCATTCCAAGGGATTCAGATCCGAGATGACCCAGCGGTCCGGATCGTTTTCTAAGTAAATTCGCATGTGATTCAAATAATGATCCGGGAAAGCCATCCGAAGGACAACCCGGCAATGATCTTCCCTCAGGAAGCCTTGCGCAAGGTGGCACGCAGTTGGTATCCTTGGAGTTGGGCCACGTAGAACTCGGCTTTCTCCCGCTGCCCGGTCCAGACGATGGATTCTCCAAGATGGTGCACTTCCAGCATCAACTGCGTCGCTTTGTCCTCGGAGTATCCGAACACCCGGCGAAAAACCATGGTGACAAACCCCATCAGATTCACCGGGTCATCTTGCACCACTACCTGCCAAGGGGTAGTCAGGCGTAAGTCCGTGGCGGTCTCGGGATCAAGCAGGATCGTGGTTCCAGGGTCGTTGGGCATGGTCGGTCAGCAAATGTCTTTGGTCAGAAGGATTCCCCGATCCACCTATATCGCACGCAGAATGGATTCGCCAGAAGACTTGTGAAAGGCACACGCTTGCAGGCGAGCCAGGCGGAAACTGTGACGTGTCACAAAATCGGCCGGAGTCAGTCCCTGGCGCAGATTCAGAACCCGCCGGGCCGCAGCCCTCCACTCATGGTAAACTGCGGCGGCCAGGGCGGCACCGGGAACGATTTGAAACGCCGAGGCCCGGGCCATCAGAGCGGTCAAAAAATGTCCCGCCGTCTTTCCCTGCTGGACCGCCCGCTCGAAGTGACTCCAGAGGGGAAAGTGCTTCTGCCCGGCGACGGCCGCGCTCAGGGCAACTCCGGCCTCCACACTGGTCCCGGACTGCCCCGGATGCTGCTGGAGAGCTTGTGCCATCCGGGCATCCGCCAGAAGGAGGGCGCCCAAATCCCCGGCTCCCGCAGCGGCCCGGTGAGCATCCAATGCCGGAGACAGCAGTTCCTCGAGAAACTGGCCCTCAAACCAGGATTCCCAGGCTCGATCCAGGACAACCATGAGAGAGTTGGAATCGTTCCCGGAAACAAAATCCGGATGAAAATGGGCCGGCCCTACCGATGACAACCCCACTGAGGCCATCGCAATGGCGCGGGCCCATTCGGTGCCATCGGGAGCGAGCACGATCTGGAGATCGGGCGCGGACTCCGGAGCGGAGGAAGGAGGCTGTTGTCGAGGCATGGGAGGGGATTCGGCAGAAGCGCAAGATACCACTCTTGCGACAGATTGCCGAAATCAAAAGATCTGCCAGATTCCGGCGGTCACAAGGTCCTCGTCGGCAATCACCTTGGAGGTCAGTCCCGGCACAAACACCGTCTCCAAGGACAGAAGGTCTGGACTACTTGCTGAACCTCAGTTTCGGAATGCCTTGCGACGCATTGTAACAGCGGCAGCACCTGTCTGTATTGAAGGTTGATTGGGAAAGGTGAGATCCGATCCGTGGCAAGTCTCTTTTTGTGGAAGTTGTTCGCATGGCGTCAGGCGGATTTCTCCCAGGGTGAGCTTGAGCACTCAGGAGCCGTGGGTGAGCCGGTTTCTCAGGTTCCGGTTCAGAATGCTTTCCCGGACCTCCGTGGAACCTCCTCGACTAGTCACCTTGCCATCCGTTTTCATGCCGACCATGGCGCCGTTTCTCTCAGACTCATCGACATCGAAAAACGCAGAGGGATTGGAGGCGTTTGGGATGGAAGTGAAGCCGGAGCTCGAAGAGTGAGCCCGCCAGGAGAAATGGGCGAGTCAAACTTGGAGCCGCATGATCCAACGCCGCAATCAGGCTGGAGACGAAAAAGAACCACCGCTGGAAGATTGGTGGCGGCGAGACGAAGCAAGTGGGGATTCCCCCGAACTCGATTTCGGCGATGGCCATCGCCTCGTTCTCAATGCGCCCGATCCGTTCTCTGAGGAGGAGTGGGCCGTCGCCGGAGCAAACTGAAGTCCCCTTCGGATGACTTGACAGGAGAGCCCGCATGGATTGGAAGCAGAATCCATGCGGGAGCGAAGATCCATGCCCTAAGAAGGCGTTTTCTGAAAGAGTTCATTAGAAAAAGCCAATTTCTCCTTGAAAATCGTTGACTCGCACAACCAAATCGGCCAATACTCGCCCGCGATGGCCCTGTACGCCCTCTGTTTCCTCCCGCCACCTCCGGGCTCTCGGCGGGAAGGAAGTCGAGAGGAAGAAAAAGGGATTTCCTAGGAG
>JADZAX010000199.1 GCA_020852405.1 Verrucomicrobiales bacterium | reverse complement strand
TCCGATGCCTTCGGTCTTACCGAATTGGATCTCTCTCGCAGGTTCGGTGTCATGGACCCGGAGAATCGAACCCTTCGGGGCTCCGAGTTCTTCTAACTTCGAGATTACAAATGGCACTCCACGCTCCAAATCGTTCAATTCAATTTCAACATCTATGAAGTCGATCTCTCCCGAGATCACTTGCATTGTGCCTCCACCAGAAGTCTCTCCGAGTCCCTCCGCAGAAAGTGCTTCATCGAGTGGATCCTCGTATCGATCTCCACGATCAAGGGGCATCAATGGATGATTCAGCTGAGCTGTGACGAAATGAGCCGGAAATGCAGTCGGTGAATTCGATTGCGGTGCTTTCTTGCAGCCGAATAGAATTGAGAAGATGCCCATAATGATGAGTGCGCGTTTCAACTTCTTTGGACTAACGTTGTTTAGCCACAAAAAATTGTGGGCGAATCCGAGTTTGCCCGCCCACGCCGCGTGGATCAAGCCGAAAGTACCTTGAGCGGCGCGGTGCCTGTTGCCTCAAAAGTTTTGACACCGGAGGGGGTTGGCTGGGAGAGGCTGGAAAAGGTCGTTGACTCAAAAAGGATGACACCGGCAATCGAAAGGAATGCCGATGAGTCGAAAGATAGCCGAAGAAGTGCTGCCGCGCCTGCGGCAGCGGTATGCGGGACGTGGCCGGGAGGGGCGCTCCCGTCTGATTGACGAGGTTTGCGAGCAGTGGGGCTACAGCCGCAAGCACGCCATCAAGCTGCTCGGAGGGCAGACGGGATGGGGAGGCGACCCCGCCGTACGCAAGGGCCGTCCCCCGATCTATGACGAAGCCATCACCGCAGTGCTTTGGGCGATCTGGAAAGTCGCCGAACAGCCCTGTGGTTCGCGGCTCAAGGCGCTGCTGCCGATCTGGCTGCCGCACTACGAAGAGGAAAACGGCAGGCTGGAGCCGGAACTTCGAAGGAAGGTCCTGGCCGTGAGCGCCTCGCAGATCGACCGCCTCCTGGCCCCCCGCAAGGTCCGGGCCGGGCACCGTGGCCGATGTGGTACCAAGCCCGGGGGACTGCTCAAAACCCAGATCCCCATCCGCACGGACAACTGGGACATCACCCGGCCCGGATTCCTGGAGGCGGACACCGTGGCCCACTGCGGTGGCAGCCTGGAAGGCGACTTCGTCTGGAGCGTGACCTACTGCGACATCTACAGCGGCTGGACCTGCAACCGAGCGGTGTGGAACAAAGGGGCCCACGGGATCGTGGAGGCCACCCGCGAGGTGGAGGGCTCGCTGCCCTTCGACCTGCTTGGCTTCGACACCGACAACGGCTCGGAGTTCCTCAATTGGCACCTGGTGCGCTACCTCCAGCAGCGGCCCAAAGCGGTTGGGTTCACCCGATCCCGGCCATACAAGAAAAACGACAACGGGCATGTCGAGCAGAAGAACTGGACCCACGTCAGGCAATTGCTCGGCTACGACCGCCTGGACGACCCTGAGCTTGTCGAAGCCATCAACGCGCTTTACCGGCACTGCTGGGAACCGCTTCACAACTACTTCTTGCCCAGCGCCAAGCTCGACGGGAAAACCCGGGACGGAGCGAAGGTCAAGCGCCGACACGATAAGCCCCGCACGCCCTGCGACCGCCTTCTGGACAGCGAGGAGATCACTGCGGCCAACAAGCGGAAACTGCGGGCCGTGAGAGCCTCGCTCAATCCCTTTGAACTGCACCGGACACTGGAGACAGGCTTGCGCGCGATCCTGCATCGGGCGCTTCATTCCAGTCGTCCTACGGACTCCTTGCATTACGCGCCCGATGCAGGCACAACTGACCCTATCCCGGTGTCATGACTTTTGAGTCAACGACCCCACCTCTCCGAACCTCTCCCGGTGTCATTTACTTTTGAGTTAACGGGGGTGCCACCGGCCACTCCATTCGCTCACGCTCACGGCAACGGCCGCTCCACAACCCCAAGATCCGAAACCCCGGACCCGACGAAAACGCGAAGCTGAAAGCACCCATTGCGGCGGACGGGAATGTCCGCCCTACTGACTCAACGCCTCACCCCTTCCCCAACTTCAACACGGCCGCGACGAGTCCGGGGATGTCGTGCTCCTTCGCCTCGAGGTCGACGGTGTAGCCGTTCTCCTCGACAGCCCCCACCTTCTCGTCGCCCGACAAATGGGTCTCGACGTAGGTGACAAACTCGGCAAGCGCGGCGGCGGGATCAGACATCCGCAGATCTTGCGCCGGGGAGAGGGCCTAGGTCAAGGGGCGGGGTGGGATGGGTGGAGGTTTGAAGTTAACAGGATCATATCGACTCAGAGCGTGTAGGGGGTGGCGTCCACCCGCTTGCTTCGGTGCTCGGCACGATTCGTGATGACGAATTTCTAGCCCCATTCGCCGATCTTGCTCGCCAGTTTACCATCGATAACAGAATAGCTGTCTAGCGTTCGAAAGCCTATTTCATCACCACCCTTCCAAAACGCCATGTCGCCACCACATGGGATAGATGCAGAGCTCAGAATGCGCTGATCGTTGAATGAGGCCTCCAATACTTCAGACTGAGTCGGAGAGGAAGCGGAGGTTTGAGAAATACAAAGCCTGTCGCCGTGCCCGATGTAGGCTGCGACGAAACTAGTCTCGTCAGCTGGTATCAGTTCGCCCACAAACTCGAAAGGGCGAAGTCGATAGAGCCTAGCAGGGCCGAAGTAGTCGAAGATCACTACCCGTGACCCGTCCGAGTGAAAACCTCGGATGTGGCAGTCGATTTCTTGTTCACCGGCCAAATTGCCGTCAATCTCGAACCTCAACCCTCTCTCTGATTCATAGGCTCTCCAATTATCGCCAGTTGCTCGCACGACAAGCTTTCCCCTTGAAGACGCTGTAACCTCCCCAGATTCGATGCACTGAAATGTAAGCTTATCCCATTTCTGAACTATCAGGGTTTCGGAATCTACACCTAGGAACCATTCGGGGCCCGATCCGGTGA
>JADZAX010000198.1 GCA_020852405.1 Verrucomicrobiales bacterium | reverse complement strand
CGCATGGTGACCGCCTTCGGCAAAGGAGACGCGGCGTCATGGAAAGCCGTGGCGCGCCGGTTGGCGGAGAGTTTGAAATAGTGGCTCCAAACCGCACCCTGCCATCCTGCTGACGATGCAAACCCTTGTCTTGGCGATCTTGCTGCTCACCGGGACCGGCCCCTGGGTCACCTCCGCGTTCCCGTTCGAGCCGGTGGTGGAGTTGAAAGCAACTGTGTCAGGGACCCGACGAGGGCCCATGACCTCGCCGACGATGCCGCGCTGGCCAGCGTGAAAGCCCGCCTCTCGGCGGAACTCGACGCCTGGCTGCAGTCCCAAGGGGATCCCGGTATTGCCCAGGACACCAACGAGGCGCATCAAGCCGCCAAAGCTGGTGCCCATTGGTACGGACCACCGCCGTGGAGGAGTCGCCGGTCAGGGCGTCACTCGCAGGCCCACCGAGGCAGACCGTCGCGACGCCAATTCTTGGACCGTGATCTCCCACATTCCGGGATCTTCATTTGGCGCCAGGTCCAGCGGCACGGTCAGACTTCCGTCGCGGATGCCATAGAAACCGCTGCGCTCGGCCAGGCGACCATTGGCGTCCCGGACTTCCAGACGTGCCGGAATGACGGCTTGCAGGGGAGCGGAGGACGAGTCGGTGACCGTGATCGAAAGGGAAACGGTTTCCCCGGCTTTGGCCGTTTCCGGCCCGGTGATGCCGATGCCTCCGATCGGCCGGGGCAGGAGCATGATCAGCCGTCCATCGCAGGGCCCGAGCGAGAGGGGAATCCGCCCATCTTGGGTCGGGGGAATAGCCACCCCCGCGACGAGGTCGTACGCGTGGAACCCGGTCCCCTTCCGCGGGATCAGGTTTCCGCGTGATGGCAGGCCGTTCTCCATCACCAACCCATGTTGGCCCACATAGGTGCCGGACTCCCTCCGGTCGTTGATGGCAAACACGTAGTCGGCGTCCCCGGAATGCCGGGTGCGCACGATGATTTCCGGATTGTCCACATCCATGGTCCGGTTCACCCCCAGAGACTCCAGCTTCGGTCCCAGCTGTTCCGCCAGGGCGAGGACGGTCGCCTTGTCTGTGGCCGCCTGTTTGGTCCGCTTGAAGCTGGCCAGTACCAGGTCCGCCCTGAGTCCCGGGCAGAGGTTTTCATCGGCGATGACCTTGCCTCCCTGCTGCTGCCAGGTGGTGATGGTCTTCACGATGGATTCGGTCAGGACATCGCATTCGGGCATGACCAGGAACCGGCGTCCTGCCAGGGCGGTTTTCAGGAGGCTTTCTTCAAAGATCACATCGCATTGGACATGGGCATGTTGGAGGGCCAGCCAGAGATCTGCCGACCAGCCAAGATTGCTTCCGTAGCCTCCGCGCCGGGCGAACATCTGCGAGGTGAAACTTTCGAAAAAGGCGACCTCGCTCGGGGAGTCCGGAATTTGGAGCAATGCCGGACCGAGCGGTTCCACGACGTCATGAACGAGGCGCTTCAATTCATGTTGAGTATGGGGATTCGTATAGCGGTAGGCTCCCGGGCTGTCCGTCTCCACGAGCGACTGCCATCCGTGGTACATGATCCCACGGATGGGGCGGGCGAGCTTGGTCCAGAGGGCCTCGCGCAGATGCATCGGAGCGATGGTGATATAGGCTGCTTCGGGTTCGTGGTCTTCCCAGGCCACGGGGGTCTTCGGAGTGGCTCCGGCAGCCCCGATCGGCGCGGTCTGGGAGCGGTACCAGATGAGTTGGGTCATTTTCATGACCTCCTGGTGGTTCCCTCCGGCGGCGGCCATGGCAAAAAGTTGGTCCGCACAGAGACCGATCTTCTGCGGATCCGGATAGGTGTAGGTCCAATGCGAAAGGATGTCCACCCGACCACCCGCACCCGCGATGCTCGGCTGCCGGACCGCAGGGTCGAAAAAAGTCCGGAACTCCGCCCCGCTGTGGGCTTTCAGACCGTCATGGAGGGCCGAGTGCAGTCCGTTCCAGCCATCGCCCACGGTCCAGAACCAGCGGTAGTATTTCAAGATCGGATCCTCATCGGGAATGACCCGACTGACCGGAAAATCCTTCAACTTCTGCCACTCGACACCGCCCCGGTAGGCCACTTCAGCGGGAATGGCTCCACCGGAAAAAGCGCGGTAGTTATCCTCATCAATGGGATTGAAAGAAGGCGTGGAGGAATCCCTGACTTCCGAGTTGACCAAACCCATCACACAGGCGGGATGATCACCATAGGCTTTGGACACGCTGGCGCCGACATTGCGGAAAAACGGCACCAAAGCCGGAATGGAAGCGCAGATATCCTGCCGCGGGTAGGGCTTGCCATCGCGACCGATCCGGAGATTTGCGGGATCGGTCTCCAGCCAACTGCCGGGGGAGAGGTTGGCGACCAATCCGAGGCCATGGTGCAGCGCGACATCCAGGATGCGGCGATTCTCCGCGACCCGTTCCGGGGACTCCGGCAGCGTTTCCTGACCGGACTTCCAGATGGCCGCATAGTCCGAGCCCATGCCGAGACAATGCGTGAAGCCAAGGTCGCGAAGCCGGTCCGCTTCCTTTTCCACTCCGCCGATCCCGACTCCCCACATGATCACCGGCATCCGCTCTGGCAGACGCGGCACAATGGAAAATCGGGTTTCCCGTTCGGTGGAGGAAGGATTGGTTCCGGACAGATCGAGGCGCGCCCGGAACACGTAATCGTCCGGCCGCAGTGAGGTGTTGACGGGGAATTCCACCAAGTGGGTTTGCCCCGCTGCGAGCTCGGGCAACGTCACGGTTTCTCTGTTCCCGCCGCCGGTCCACTCCAGATGCAGAGTGCCGCCGACGAGCGCAGCGCGCTGCAGATTCGTGCAGCTGACTTCGATCGGCCGGGCCTTTTCCATCCTCCGCCATACCGTTCGGTTGCTGGTGATGGTCAGTGCCACCGGCTCGAACGCGAGCACACCCTGACAGATCCGGACTTCGTCAATCAGTCCGGGAAAGCCGGCATAGTTGCTCCCGAGGCGGTCGCCGATGGAGAGTGGCTTTGTCCCCGGCACAGGACCCGCCACTCCGGCATGGTGCTGCTGGCCGGCGGTCCGGCCATCGATGAAAAACCGCCCCTCACCCGCTCCGTCATAGGTGAAGGCGACATGCCGCCACTTCCCCGGTTCGAACCGCGCCGCATCTGAGTAGACGGTCCGCGACTCTGCACCGAACCCGATCGTGACCCACGTGCGGCGCTGCCCGGCCTTGTCCGCGTCGCCGATCTGCCACTGGTAGTCGGTGTGATCGACATACTTTTTGTCGAGCAGGAAACAGCGCAGTCTGGCTTCGAACTCCGGCTTCGGAGCGATCCACATTTCCAGCGTGAAGGCGCCGCTGACCGACAATCCCTTCTGGTTGGGAGAGGTCGCGGCGTGCCGTTTGTCCTCGACCGGGAATCCGGGGAATGATTCGAAGGCGCCACCGTTTTTGCCCGTAGGGTTCAGGCGGCCTCCTCCTTCCAGCCGAAGATCATGGCCTTTGCCGGAGAGGTCACGCAAAGCTTCTTCAGGAGTGGCTCCATCGAATTTCCAGTAGCCGAGGACGTGGGCTCCGATGGCATCGGTTCCGGAATAGCCGGTCTCCCAGCTTTCCATCACCGGGGCGGCAAAAAGCGGGACCCCGCCGAACAGGAGAAGAAACCAAAGGAGAATACGGGGCGTCATGTCGGCAACCGGGGAAAAGGCAGGCCGGAGGGTTTCACTGTGCGGCGGCAGGGATGGCCGCCGGGGTGGTTTTTTTCACTTCCTGCAGCCGGGGAGTGAGCCACTTCACCGTTTCATCTGCGATCACATTGTATCCGGCGAGATTCGGGTGACGGTCCCCGTACCATCCCGGCAGGTGTCCGAGAATGCCATCCAGTTCATTGTCCATCACTTCCACGCTGGAACCGAAGGCATACGGTTTCACCAGAGTGTGAAACTGCTCCGGGACTTTCTCCAGGGAGAAGCGCCGGTAGTTCAGCATGTTCGGTCCTTTCTCCAATTCGGCGGCGTATCGTGGATAAATGTCGAAGAGTTCCAGCTTCTCGTCCCGTGCCACCTGCATCACCAGATCGTTGATCTCCCGGCTGACTTCCTCATTGGCGAAAGGAATCACGGTCATCGGGACCAACCGGGCCTGGGGATGGTCCTGGCGCAACCGGGCCAGCAGTTCATGGAAGTCCTTCACAAAATTGGTCCCGAAGTCCTCCCGCTTGGCCCGGTCATTGATTCCGTAGCGGATCAAGATCCAGTCAATCCCCGGCAGTTTCGCGGCGTCACGGTCATAGCGGCCGGAGTCGATGAGGCGGCGGATGAACTCGCCACTCAGGCTGGAATTGATGACATGACAGGGTGGCAGGCCTCCTTGGGCGGCAAGCAGCTGCTCCATTACCGTTTCCAGATGGGGCCCGGCCGGCTTGAGACGCCGGGGGACGCTGCCTTCCGTGGTGCTGTCACCAAGAAGCAGGATCTGGACTTTGCCCTCATGATCGGCGCGGACGGCCTCCGGCGGCGCGACCAGGCTGGTGACAAGGAGGAGTGCGAAGGCGAACAAGGGGTATCGGGTGTTGTGGGGGTTCATCGGCGGAGCGGGTCAAGTGGGGCCGTTGTAATCATGAACGGTTTTCCGATCCCGCGATATAGCCTGCTCGCGCCACTTTGGGACCCCCGAAGGTGGGCGGGGGGCGAAGAGGTGCCAGCATTAGGGTGGATCGTATTCCCAAAAATACTGGGATATGGCAGAGCGCCAAAAACGGCGACGCACCTCCTAACCCCGTAGAAGAAGGTGCTGGAATAAGATAAGCCAGTAGGCTCGTCGCATTTCTGGTCGAGATGGCAACCGACACGTCAGGAGCGAATTGCAGGATCGGAAAGGAGGTTTCCGTCTCAGTTCGTGGGCCTGCCGGGTGGCTCTTGGCATGGCAACTGCTTAGAACCAAGTGACGGCAACTTCCAAGTAATATGGCCGCTCTCCAAAGGTAATACCGAACTCAAACTCAACCTTCCTAGCGAAATGATGAACCAGATCCTGTCTGTTAACCGCTGTCTGCGCCGTCTGGCTTTGATTGCGTTTGCCACTTTTGCCGTCCAAGCGGCTTCTGCCGAACCTCTCAAAATCGCCTACAATGACTGGCCCGGCTGGGTGCCGTGGGAAATTGCCATCAAAAAAGGGTGGTTCAAGGAAGCCGGTGTGGAAGTGGACTTTCAGTGGATCGATTATGTCAAATCGATGGAGACTTATTCTGCCGGAGGTCTTGATGGTTGTCACATGACCAACGGCGACGCCTTGGTGACCGGCGCCACCGGAAAGCCATCGATTGCCATTATCATCAATGACTATTCCAACGGCAATGACATGTTTGTCGCGGCCCCGGGGATCGCCTCGGTGAAAGACATGAAGGGCAAGAAAGTCGGTGTTGAGCAGGGTTTTGTCAGTCACCTGCTCGTTCTCAAGGCACTGGAAGCCAACGGAATGACCGAAGCCGATGTCGAGATTGTCAACACGCCGAACGGGGAAACGCCCCAGGTGCTGAAATCCGGTGCGGTCAGTGCCATTGCTGCCTGGCAGCCCAGTTCCGGCCAGGCTCTCAAGCTGGTCGATGGATCCAAAACCATCTTCACCTCAGCGGATGCGCCCGGGATCATTTACGACATCCTTTATGTCACTCCGGAGAGCCTTGAGAAACGCCGGGAGGACTGGAAAAAGGTCGTCAAAGTATGGTACCGCGTGGTCGACTACATGAAGAACGAGGACCACCTCGATGAAGTCCTCGAAATCATGGCCGGTCGGGTCAATCTAACTGCCGACGAGTATGAGCCCCTCATCAAGGGCACCCACATTCTCACCATTGATGAAGCCTTGGAGCGCTGGAAAGAAGGCGAAGGGCTTGGTTCCGTCTTTGGCTCTTCCAAAATCGTGGATGATTTCAACTTGAAATACGAAGTCTACAAGAAGCCTGAAGTGATCGGGAAGTATTTTGACCCTTCCCTCACCAAAGAAGTCCAGGCGGAAATGAAGAAATAAGGGAGCTGAGGTAATGGGCGTATGGGCCGGCCGGAGTGGCCGTGGTCGGAACTCTCCGATTGCGGTCCTGCCGGTCGGGGAGGGAAGGCGGGGCTGGAATCATGGCATGGTATTCAAAACAAATGAATGAGACTTCCTGCGGCACTCCCTGGCTCGCCGTGCGCCGGGATTTGGGTCCCCGGCGTAGTTCGCTTCTGACCTTCTTCTCATTCTTTGGCCCGGTGGCAGTTTGGTGTCTTGTCAGTTATTGCCCCTTCATCTGGCATCCCGACATCAAGCTTCAGTTCGCCGCCAACCGGGAGGATGTGAACACCACTTTTTCGGCCGGGGACCGCGTCAGTCGCGACTATTTTCCGGAGTTTCAGGCGGCGGTTCGAAAACAGAACGAGGCGGTCCGAAAACGTGGTGAAGCGGGAGAGAGTTTCACGTCCCGGGAGAACAAAAAGATCCTTCGTCAAATCGTGCCGGTTGCGCTCGCCAATGGTTGGATTTCCGGGGATCAGGAAAAGGACGATGCGGTCATTTACGATCTGTGGCGCGCACTCGGCACCGGCGAAAAGCTCTCGGAGCGTCCGGTATTGACCGCGGAGAACCTTGCCATTGCCCGGGAGAACTGGGACGCGATGAAATCGGCTTCCTCCGTCTATGATCCTGCCAACTACCCTTCCAAGCCTTTCTTGCAGATGATTCCCCAAGGGGTGGGATCGAATCCGGATTTTCTTCCCGCCCCGCATGAAGTCCTCATCATGGGCTGGAAGGAGTTTCAGCGTCAGACGGATCCCAATCAACCCTCCATGACCGAACGGTTGTTTCATTCCGTCCGGATCGTGTTTCTCGGGTTTTTTATTGCCTGTCTCATCGCCCTGCCGTTGGGAGTGCTCTGCGGGACTTATGAGTTGTTCTCGAAACTCTTCGAGCCATTCACGGACTTTTTTCGTTACATGCCGGCTCCTGCCTTCAGCACCCTTCTGGTCGCCCTTTTTGCCGCGAACGATGCCCCGAAAGTCTCACTGGTGGTCCTCGGCACCCTGTTCCAAATGGTGCTCGTGATCAGCAAAACCACCCGTCTGTTGGACGTTTCGTTGCTGGAAGCGGCGCAGACACTGGGGGCGAACCAGAGGCAGTTGGTGACCCGGGTGGTCATTCCCGGGACCATGCCCAATTTGTACAACGATCTCCGCATTTTGCTCGGATGGGCCTGGACCTGGCTCGTCATCGCGGAGTTGATCGGAGTAAAAAGCGGGCTGACGGAACTCATTGAAACGCAGGGACGGTGGAGAAATTTCGACCGGGTCTTTCCAGTCATCATTCTGATCGGCTTGCTGGGCTTTTTCACCGACCAGGTCCTGTCGTGGCTCCACCGGTACCTTTTTCCCTACGCTGAGGGAAACCAGAACCGCAAGCCCGGTCTGGTGGGGCGGATCATCCGTTTCTTGGGCTCCCTGGCGGATGACCGTTTGCCGCCGGAAGCAGGTATCCGTTCCACCGGTCCCTTGCCCAGAGCCCATCGTGCCGTCTCCGCGACAGAAAAATCAATCCCATGACATCCTCCATTCCAACGGTTTCCCTGCCAGATTACCGGGAACAGGAACCCGCCGTTGCGGAACGTTTCCGCAAGCTCAAGGAGAGGCCGGTGGTGCTGCGGGTCCGTGGTCTGGGGAAATCGTTCGCCTCTCCGGAAGGAAGAGTGACCGCTCTGGAGGGATTGGATTTCGATGTTCACCGGCGGGAATTTCTCTGCGTGATCGGCCAGTCGGGCTGCGGAAAATCCACGCTGATCCGCATTCTTTCCGGGCTGGAGCAACCAACCTCGGGGGAGTTGCTCCTCGATGGCAAGGCGGTGCATGGGCCCGGTCCCGACCGGGGCATGGTCTTCCAGTCCTACACCCTGTTTCCGTGGCTGTCGGTGAAGGAAAATGTCATGTTCGGCCCGAAGATGGCCGGGCGGACCGGTCCCTCGGTGGAGAGCGATGCCCGGCAATGGATCGAAATGGTGGGGCTCTCCGACTTTGAAAATGCCTATCCGTTCCAACTGTCCGGCGGCATGAAGCAACGGGTCGCCATCGCCCGGGCGCTGGCCAACCAGCCCCGGATTCTGCTGATGGACGAGCCGTTCGGTGCCCTTGACGCCCAAACCCGGGCCCAAATGCAGGATTACCTCCTCCAGATCTGGAAAAACATCGATGTCACGATCCTGTTTATCACCCATGATCTCGACGAGGCGGTATATCTGGCGGACCGCATTCTGGTCCTCAAAGCGAAGCCAGGTCGCATCGACGAGATCATCGAAGTGCCCGTGCCGCGTCCGCGAAGTCTTGATCAGAGTATTCTTCCGGCTTATCTCGCGACGAAAAAACGCATCAGCGAAATGATCCATCCCCGGGAGCAGCACCACAAAGAGATGCTCCACATCCCACGGTTGACCGTCGCGGGTGACGAGATCGAGTGATCCCTGACCCATGCAAGACGGTCCTCCCTTGCCCCTTCATTTGGAGAGGCTCTCGTGGAAGCAGATTCAGGATCTGCAGGCGGGAGGTATGCGGATGCTGCTCCTGCCCACTGGCGCGACCGAGCAGCACGGCCCCCACCTCCCGGTCAACACTGACTCGGTCATCGCGGGGGCGCTTGCGGCGGTAGCGTCAGCGGCAACAGGGATACCAGTGCTGCCGGTCATGACCTACACCGTCTCTGCCGGCCATACCGGAAAGTGGCCCGGCACGTTCTCACTGAGGCATGAGACTTTTCTTCATGCGGTCAATGATGTGGCGGACTGGATGTCGGCGACGGGCTGGGACCGGCTGCTGATCGTCAATTCCCATTTCGGGAATGATGCGGTCCTGCGGGTCGCCGTGGACCAGATCCGACTGCGTCACCTTGGACGGCTCCAGGTTGGAATGGTGAACACGTTTCTCCTGTCCGCTTCGGTCCAGGAAGCTTTTTTCACCGATGCGGATGATCTGCATGCCAACCGGTCGGAGACCGATCTCATGCTCCACCTCGCCCCCGACACCGTGGACATGAGCGTGGTCGAAGACGATCCCGACCGAACTGCCGGCACCGTATTCTCCCATCCCGTTTCCCAGACCAGTCTCAACGGAGTGACCGGGCGTCCCAGTGAGGGATGCGCCCTCCGCGGTGCCGCCCTGTTCCTCGACATGACCGCAGCTCTGACCTCCCTCGCGTCGGCAGGTCTGGTGGAACAGCCTCCCCTCGATCCTTCTTTCTGGGCCGAAGTCTCACGGCTGCCCCGGATCTGATTTTTCCCCTCCTTCACCACGAACCATTGATTCCATCATGAGCGCCGTCACCGACAATTCGAAACCCGCCTTCGCCGTCCCCGAAGGGTTTAATGTGGACCCGCATCTGCTGGCCCAAACCGCTGCCAAGCTCGATGCCGCAGGGGTGCGGTACCTTCTTTCGACCTATGTGGACATCCACGGATCCCCCAAGGCCAAGGTCAATCCAGTGGATGCACTGGCGAAGATGGCCACCGGGTCCGAGTTGTTCACTGTCGGCGCCATGGAAGGCATGGGGTTGGTCGGTCCCCAGGAGGATGAATGTGCCGCAGTGCCGGATCTGGACACGATGCTTCTCTGCCCATGGGACAAACGCTATGCCTACTTTTTTGGGGACCTCTATTACCATGGGGCGCCTTATGTCAATGACAGCCGGCAAATCCTGAAGCGTCAGATGGACCGGGCGAGGTCTTTGGGATTCACCTTCAATCTGGGGGTTGAGCCCGAGTTCTACGTCTTCCGGACCGATCCCGACACCGGCAAACGCACCGGCATGGCACCGCACCGTTACCGGGGCATCTGTCCGGCTTACGACGTTTATCAGGCCATGGGGGCGATGGATTTCTTGGAGCCTTTCTCGCAACATCTGCAGGAACTGGGATGGGGCCTGTATTCCTTTGACCAGGAAGGCGGACACAGCCAGTTCGAGTTCGACTGCGACTACGCGGATGCTTTGACGATGACCGACCGGCTCGATTACATGCGTCTCATGGCCAAGAAGGTCGCCGAGTCCGTCGGGTGCACGGCAACCTTTCTCCCCAAGCCCTTCGCGGACGATTTCCGTTCCGGTTGCCATTTCAACATGTCCATGAAACACAACGCGAGTGGCGCCAATTCCTTCACTCCGGAACCGGACGGGAATCCTTTCATCGGGAAATACGGCATTCCGATGTCCAAGCTGGCCTACCACTTCACAGCAGGTGTTCTGAAACATGCGCACGCTCTCACTGCCATCACCTCGCCCACCTACAACAGCTATCAGGGCTTCATTGCCCAGGGTGAAATGCTCGACGTCAGCTGGGCTCCGGTGCTCGTCGCCTACGGGCGCAACAACCGGTCCGCCATGCTCCGCATGCCCATGAGCCGCCACTGCCTGGAAAACCGCGCTCCCGACATGAGCGTCAATCCCTACCTGGCGGCGGCGTTCCATCTTGCCGCGGGTCTTGAAGGCATCGAACAGGAACTGGACCCCGGCCAGCCGTTCAACGACAATCTCTACCAGCGCACCAAAAGAGACCTCCGCAAGTCGGGCGTGGATTTCCTCCCGGCCACCCTTTACCACGCCATTGACGCCTTCGATGAGGACGATCTGGCGGCGGAGGTGTTCGGGGAAATGAAAAACATTTTCATCAAGCAGAAGACGATGGAATGGGAGCGGGACTTCTACACCATCCACGAGGACCAACACGATCGCATGCTGACTTTCCTCTGACACCGACATGAGCCGGGAGGAACCATTCACGTTGCACGATCCGGATACCGCCCCGGAGGAAGCGGTGCCTTTGCTGGCCAGTGTTGCCGAAGATTTCGGTATGATTCCGAACCTGGAAAAAGTTCTGGCGGCCGCCCCGCCGGTCCTCGAGGGATATGTCCGGCTCTGGGAGCTGTTCGAGAAAACCACCCTTTCACCGATCGAGCGGCAGGTCGTCTACCAGACGGCCAACTACGAGAACAACTGTGCCTACTGCGTTCCCTGGCACACATTGCTGGCCCGCAAGGCTGGGATGTCCCCGCAAGCCATCGCGGCTTTGCGGGAAGGGACGGTCATCTCTGATGGAAAGCTCGAAGCATTGCGCTGCTTCACCCGCGAGTTGATCCAACACCGCGGGCATCCGCCGGAGGCATCCTGGCAGTCTTTCACCGCCGCCGGATACGGCCCTGTGCAGGGACTGGAGGTGGTTCTCGGGCTGGCGACCAAGGTCATCAGCAACTACGCCAACGGGATCGCCCACACTCCCCTTGATGCGGAGGTCCGTGGGCTTGTCTGGACAAAACCCGGGTGACTCCACGGGATTCCCTCTTTCAACCCCATCGTTCCGTCAGGCTGGCACGGAAAACGCTAATTCACTGACCAACAATGTTTGAGAAACCGGCGAGAACAAAAGGATGGATCCAGCAAGGTCCTGTCCTGATGCCGGACACCCGTTCCCTGCTTCAAATGCTGGGAATCACCGTGTCTTCTTTTGTGTTTTTGGGCTGCTGAGACCCCGCGCTGATTGCTCTCATGGACTCCCGTCGGATGGCGGGACGTCCGGTGTCTCCCAGTTTTCCAATTTCATCTTGTCTCTCAATATGGTTACTCTTTCCGAAGCCGATATCCGCCGGGCCTGCGAGGTGCCCACGGATCCTCTCCAATTTTCCCATCGCAGTGGCACCCGGAGTGCCCTGCCCGAAATGTCGGTCGCCGCGATTCTTGACGAGATCGCCCGTGCGGCGGATCTGCCGCTGGAGGAGAGCATCACCCTCCCCGCGCAGGCTTACACTTCCCAGGAATTTTTCGATTGGGAAGTCAGCACGATCTTCCGCAAGGAATGGCTCGCCCTTGGTCACGTCTCCCAGATTCCGCAGAATGGTGATTTCCTCAATGTCGATCTGTTGGGTGAACCGCTCCTCATCATCCGGGACAAAAGCGGCGAGGTCCGGATTCATTCCAGAGTCTGTCCCCACCGGGGGATGGACATCATGCCTCCCGGCTTCGGCCACGATGGTCACCACCCGGCGGAGGTCCGCGAGGGCAAGTCCGGTTGCGGTCACACCCGACTGCTGCTCTGTCCATATCATTCCTGGACCTTCGAGCTCGACGGCAAGCTCAAAGCCTGTCCGGAAATGCAGGAAGCCAAAGGATTCAACCGTGATCAGTGGGGGCTGAAAACATACCGGTGTGAGATCTGGAATGGCTTCATTTTTGTCAATCTGGACGGGGATGCTCCGGAAACCGTGGCCGAGCAGTATGCCGGCCTAGGGAGGCATCTCGAGAAGTGGAATCTCGCGGACATGGAACTGGTCTTCGCCCGGGAATGGGATGGTCCCTTCAACTGGAAAGTCCTGACGGAAAACTTCATGGAATCCTATCATCATGCCGGGGCGCACAGCAAGACCCTCCAGCCGATGATGCCTGCAAAGGACACCTGGACGGAACAGGAAAAGCCGCACTACATCCGCTGTCATCTCCCGTTGAAGCCGGCCCTTCGGGAAACCATCGCTGCCATTGAGGCCTCCGGAGAGCGCTGGGATGTCTTCCCTCCGTTGCCGGGGGTCACCAGTGAGGCCCGCTATGAGTGGGGGCTTTTCCTGGGTTACCCTTCCTTTAAGTTTCTCGTCACCGCGGACATGGCGGTCTGGTACCGCACCCAACCACTGGGGCCTGACCGGTTGAAACTGACCACCACCTTGCTCGTTCCCAAATCGACGGTACAACATCCGGATTATGAAGCCATGCTAGCCAAAGGCACTGCCCAGGCCGTCGCTTTCCACCTCGAGGACATGGAGGTCTGCATGGCCGTGCAGCGGGGCTATTACTCATCGGGCTACCAGCGGGGACGGCTCAGTCACTTGGAAATGTCGATCTGGCTCATTCAGCGCTATCTCGCAGCCCGTTCACGGGGGACCTGGCCGGCCGTGGACCGTCCGGTGGCGGCCTCGCAGCGTCCTGATTTGGAAGGCACTTTCTGACCTCCTTACCGGAATGCTGACCTCCCACTTCAGCCTTGATGACCGGGTTGCCGTTGTCACCGGCGGAAGTTCCGGCATCGGCCGGGCCATTGTGGAGCGTTTTGTCGCGGCCGGCGCGTTGGTGACCGTGCTGGATCGGACCCCGGGATGTTTCCCCGCAGGAGTGGCTTTCGTCGAAGGCGACGTCTCCCGGGAGGAAGACGTTGCGGGCGCTCTCGATGGCGTGAAAGCCCTTCAGGGGAGGCTCGACATTGTAGTGAACAATGCGGGCATTCAGCCGCTCGGGGTCGGGTTCAGCACGGTCACCGGGGATCTCCTCGAAAGGACTTTCGCCGTCAATGTCAACGGCGTGGCTTATGGCATCAAGCACGCCGGGCGGCTCATGGCGCGCGGGGGTCGAATTCTCAACACCGGTTCATTCGTCGGACTAACCGGTGTCCCCGGTGGGGCGGCTTACGCGACGTCGAAGGCAGCGGTGATCCACCTGACGCGTTTGGCGGCGATCGAACTGGCCCCGCAGGGCATCACGGTCAACTGCGTCTGTCCCGGGACCATCCGGACTCCGGCGGTGACGGGGATTCCCGACAATCCGGAGATCGCGTTTGCCGAAGTCCGCACTCCCTTGGGCCGTCTCGGCGAGCCGGAGGAAGTTGCAGCCGCCTTCCACTTCCTCGCCTCTGCGGAAGCCTCCTACCTCACTGGAGCAGTCCTCAGTGTCGACGGCGGGATCAGCGCCGGATGGGAACGTTACGACACCGTGGCCCCTCCGAATGTGGTGGGCGGACGCTGGCTGGATTGAGTTCGTGTTTTCATTGCCATGAATCCAGATCACTTCCGACCCAACGTTCCCTACTCACCGGAACCGCGATTTATCTGGCCAGGAGGCCGGAAATGCGCCGTGATGCTTTGTTTCGATGTCGACGGGGAAACCACCGCGCTCTCGGAGGACATGGCATTGAAAAGCCGGATCACCACGATGTCCCAGTGTGCCTATGGTCCGCGGGTCGGGGTGCCGAGAATCCTGGGACTGTTGGAGCATCTCAGTGTGCCGGCCACTTTCTTCATTCCCTCCTGGGTGGTGGAGCGCCATCCCCTGATGACCGACGCGGTGATCGCAGCGGGTCACGAAGTCGGGGCCCATGGGCACCTTCATGAGAAATTGGCGGGCCTTTCCCCCGCGGAAGAGGAAGCCGTGCTCGGAAAAAGTCTCGAGATTCTCAGGAAGCATCTCGGGAAACACCCCGCCGGTTACCGGGCGCCCTGGTTTGAGATCAATCCCGGCACGGTGGAACTGCTGGGATGTCACGGTTTTCAATACAACGCCAGCCTGATGGGGGATGATGTCCCCTTCCTCCATCCCAACGGTCTGGTAGAGATTCCCGGTCAGTGGCTCCTCGAAGACTGGGAGCAGTTCGCCTTCAACGCCGATCCAGCGTGGGGCGTCATCCCCGAGGATTGTGACAAAGTGTTCCGTCTTTGGTGGCGGGAATTCGAAGCCATGCGCGACTATGGCTGCTGTTTCGTGCTGACGCTGCATCCCTGGCTCAGCGGTCGACCGTCGCGCATTCAACTGCTCGAACGACTTCTCACGGGGATCCTGCAATGCGGGGATGTCTGGATGGCAACCGGCTCGGAGATCGCCGCCTGGGTGCGGGACCATCCGGAGGCGAGGCGGGAGATTGATTTCGACAGATCGCCGCCATGACTCCGGAATGCATCGAGATACCGCCCGGCACATTTCTGAGGGGCGGAGGAGTGGACGACAAGTTCTGCAATGCCACCGAATTGCCGCGGCAGGAAATGGTGATCAGAAAGCCCTTCCGGATGTCCGTCTGTCCGGTGACGTCACGCCAGTGGCAGGCATGGCCGGAGGCGGACCGGGGGCAGCCGTCGTCATCCCTGCCGGTCACGCGGGTTTCCTGGCACCAAGCGGTGGCCTTCTGCGCCTGGTTGTCGCAAGAAACCGGGAAATGCTGGCGCTTGCCGACCGAAACCGAATGGGAGTACGCCTGCCGTGCCGGAACCGGAACCCCTTTTTCAACCGGAGACATGATCGACGTTTCGCAGGCCAATTACCTGTATGCGGAGGATGGTTCCCGGGTCGGTGTGGCGGGCCTGTTGCCTGTCGGAAGCTTTGCGCCGAACGCCTTTGGACTGCATGATCTCCACGGCAACGTCTGCGAGTGGACTTCGGATATTTGGCGGGATTCCTACGCCAGGGATGCCGCCGTGGACGACGACCGGCGTGTCATCCGCGGGGGGGCGTGGGACTATCTGCCGCGCATGCTGAGAAGCAGTTGGCGGGATGGCCTGGACGTCTTCACCCGGCGGGACAACCTCGGGTTCCGGGTGGTCACCGAAGACACTTGAACCTTGCGGACAGACATGGAACTGAAACTTTTCAAACCCCTGTGGGGACATCCGGGAACGCTCGGGGAAGCCGTCGATCAGGCTCTGGCAGCGGGATTCAACGGCATTGAAGGACCTGTTCCGGAGGAGGCCGGGGAACGTGCCGCTTTCAAGGCTCTTCTCCACTCCCACAACCTGAAACTCATCGCAGAAGTGACCACCGGAGGGGGGTATGTTCCCCGGCCGACCGCGGCTCCTGAAAGTCATCTCGCCGATCTGCGGCGGGGGATCGAGCGCAGTCTGGCGTTGTCTCCTCTATTCATCAACACCCAGACCGGACTGGATGCCTGGGATCTGTCCATCCAGATCCGATTTTTTGAACAAGTGATCCGTTTGGAAGACGAGTACGGGATCACGATCTCGGTGGAGACGCACCGGAGCCGGTCGACGTTCCATCCCTGGATCACCCGCGACATTCTGCGTGCTGTGCCCCGGTTGCAGGTGACCTGTGACTTCAGCCACTGGTGCTGCGTCACCGAACGTTTGGTGATGGATGACGATCCGGAACTGCTTCAGACCATGGCCGACCGGTGCCATCACGTGCATGCCCGGGTGGGCTACGATCAAGGACCGCAGGTCCCGGATCCGAGGGCCCCGGAATATGGATTGGCCGTGGCCAGACACCGTGCCTGGTGGGAGGTGATTTGGGAAACCCAACGGAGGGCCGGCTGGGCGTTGAGCACCATGACACCCGAATTCGGCACGGATGGCTATCTCCATTTGGAGCCATTCACGCAAAAACCGGTCGCCGATCTGTGGGAGGTGAACACCTGGATTGGCCGGCAGGCCCGTCAGTGGTTCGCTGGAATTCATCAACCACCGGATGCGTGACGGGGTGCTCAGATGACGGCAAGGTCGGTCTTTAGAAAGGGAGCGTGGGAAGTTTGACGGTCCTCCGTAATACTTTGATCGGGAAAGGTAATATTCTCTGGCATGGATGCTGCTATGGGTTCATTGGCAGATTTTCTGCAAAGCAGGATGGAAAAAGGAGTTCAGCGCATCAGTGTCTCATTGGCCCCCGACGTCTACCGGGAGCTGAGCAAATTGGTGCAGGAACGCGGCTTCACGAATCGTTCGCAGGCCGTGTCAGAAATGATCAACGCCAGTCTCATCGAACACAGCAAGGAACGCGGCCAGGAGATGATGGCCGGAACGATCCCTCTTTTTTACGACGAATCG
>JADZAX010000197.1 GCA_020852405.1 Verrucomicrobiales bacterium | reverse complement strand
TGCCATCAAGTCCGGGGAGTCTGTGACCTTGACCTACCGGGTCATGATCGACGCCGGCAAGCCGGAAACTGCCGCGTTGGGGGAATCCTACAAGGCGTTTGCCACAGAGGAGCCGGGCAAGCCCTGAGTAGACAGCGGTTCGCGGCCTGAGGCACCTGCCTGGGACGTGATCGTGCGGGGCAACGAGGCGAATGGCGGCTGAACGGAGAAGTGTTGGCTCCGTCAGCAGGCTTTGTGCAGCTTTGGCGTTTTCGCCTTTTCCCTGATCACGGACCCTGAAGCTGGGTGCGATGTGCCCAGTTTGGCCGATGGTATTAGCACAGTGATGATTCGTTCCGCCACATTTTCATTGGCTTTTTGTTCCCTTCTGATGGGCTTGACCGGACTGTTGGTGGGGTCAAAATGCCTCGCTGCCCCTCAGGCCGACGGGTACCAGGCTCAGATCGAGCCGCTTCTCTCGACCTATTGCTTTGACTGCCATGCCGATGGAGCGCAGAAAGGCGATTTCGAGATGGACGATCACGCGACCGTGGGAGCGTTGTTGGGCGACCGGTCACATTGGTTGAAGATCTGGCACAATACCCGGGCTGGTCTCATGCCGCCGGCCGACAAGAAACAGCCTTCCGATGCGGAACGGGAAAAGCTGCTCACGTATATCGAGACCCAAATTTTCGGGCTGGATCCGAAGAATCCTGATCCTGGCAGGGTCACCATCCGCCGGCTCAACCGCGAAGAATACCGGAACACGATCAAGGATCTTTTCGCGGTGGATTTCGACACCGACGAAGCCTTCCCTGCGGATGATACGGGCTACGGTTTCGACACCATTGGCGACGTGCTCAGCATTTCCCCGCTTTTGATGGAGAAATACCTCGAAGCTGCCACTGACGTGGTCGGTAAAGCAGTCAGCGTCGAGGGACCGAAAATCCCCACCCTCTGGATTCCTGTCGATCTGTTCAAGGATCCAAAAAGCGAGAAGGCCGGCCTGAAGTATGTCCCCTTCAACAAGCCCCGCAGCCTTCTCGGGAGGCCTTGGGTGAACCATGATGGGGAGTATCAAGTCAACGTAGAATTCACCATCAAAGGGTCGATGGAGGCCACCTCGCACTCGGCCACGCTGCGTTTCGGAGTAGGGGACAAAACTCTTGTCGAACGGAAACTCGGTTGGGACAACTCCAAAACCCTGACGTTGCAGACCAAAGCCAAACTCGTCAAAGGCCGTTCCCAGGACTTGCGTTTTTCCATCGAACCAGGCGAGGCTCCGCAGCCGGGAGAGAATGAACTGGTGGTGCAGGTGAGCAAGATCACCGCTTATGGCCCCCTCGACGGAAGCGTGAAAGAGTATCCGTCGCAGTTTCAGAACATTTTCTTCGATGGCCCTCCTCCGGAGGATCCTGCCGACCGGGACGACTACCGTCGTAGAATCCTGACTCGCCTGGCGACCCGGGTTTTCCGCCGTCCGGTGGATGCCACCACCGTGGAGCGCCTCGTGGCATTGGCACGGGCGGTGGACGAGGAGCCGGGAAAGCGGTTCGAGCACGGCATCGCCCACGCTCTTACCGCCCTGCTGGCCAGCCCGAGATTTCTGCTCCGTGCCGAGATCCAATCCGAGCCGGACAATCCCGCGAAGGTGGTGCCGGTCGATGAATACGCTTTGGCCTCACGGTTGTCCTTTTTCCTATGGTCCTCCACCCCGGATGACGAACTGATGCGGCTCGCCGGTGAAGGCAATTTGCGGAAAAATCTCCGGGCCCAAGTGGACCGGCTTCTTGCCGATCCCAAATCCGGGCGGTTTACGGAGAATTTCATCGGCCAATGGCTCGAAGCGCGGGATGTGGAAACCATTAATGTCGATGCCCGCAGGGTCCTTGGCATCCGGGATCTCACCCAGGCTCTCCGGGTATTCAACCGCAACCTCCGCGGAGCCATGCGACAGGAGACAGAGATGCTTTTCTCCCATGTGCTGAAGGAAAATCTGCCGGCGACCGAACTCCTCAACGCCCGCTACACTTTTCTCAACGAGGAATTGGCAAAGTGGTATGGCATTCCGGATGTGAAGGGCAAGGAGATGCGGCTCGTTGAACTGCCGGAGGACTCTCCGCGTGGCGGGCTCCTCAGCCAGGGCACCTTTCTTATCGTCACCTCCAATCCCGCGAGGACTTCTCCGGTCAAACGCGGTCTTTTTGTTCTGGAGAACTTGCTCGCCACCCCGCCGCCACCGGCCCCACCCAATGTCCCGCCCCTGGAGGAATCCCAGAAAGGCAAAAACAAGGACCTTCCTCTGCGGGAAATTCTGGCCATTCACCGGGAAAAACCGCTTTGCGCCTCCTGCCATGAGCGCATGGACCCGATCGGACTCGCACTGGAGAACTTCGACGCTCTCGGGGTGTGGCACGATGATTACCGCGGCCGGAAAATCGAAGCCTCGGGCCGGCTCATCACCGGGGAAACCTTCGCCGACGCGAGGGAGCTCGCCGAGATTCTTGCCAGCAAGCGGTTCCATGATTTTCACCGCGCGTTGGCGGAAAAACTGCTCACTTACGCCGTCGGACGCGGGGTGGAGATCTTCGACGCCCCCACCATCGATGGCATTGTGGGCCGCATGGAGGGCCACGGCAGTGCCCTTCGTGAGGTCATTTATGGTGTCATTGAGAGTGCCCCTTTCCAGAAACGCCGCGGGGATGGCAACCCGTTGGCGCAACCATGACGGTTGCCCCTTGTTTAATCCGATGACCATGAACCATTCTTTGCATCGCCGTAAATTCCTTCGGAATGTCGGCATTGGCCTCGCGCTCCCGGCCTTTGAGACTTTCCTGCCTGGATCCCGTGCTCTCGCGGCCGCCGCCGAAGCCTCCTCCCTCGCGGTCACCCCCAGTGGCATGCCGCTCCGGATGGCCTACCTCTATCATCCCAACGGGGTCAATCTGGCCACCTGGACGCCCATCGGCACCGGGCGCGACTACCAACTCAACGCCACCCAGGAGCCTTTTGCCAGGTTCAAAAATGACTTCACTCTCATCAGTGGATTGGAACACAAAAATGGCACCGCCGGGGGCGATGGGGGAGGCGACCATGCCCGGGCCAATGCCACCTTTCTGACTGGTGCCCGGCCCTACAAGACTGCCGGGGCCGACATCCGGCTCGGCGTCTCCGTCGATCAGTTTGCGGCCCGTCAGGTCGGAGGGTTGACCCGGCTTTCCTCCATCGAACTGTCCTGTGATGGGGTGCGAAAAAGTGGTGTCTGCGATTCTGGCTATTCCTGCGCCTACCAGTTCAATCTCTCCTGGCGCAGTGAGACCACCCCGATGACGCCCGAGTCCAATCCCCGGCTCGTCTTTGAGCGCTTGTTCGGGGCGGGAACGCAGGCCGAGCGGAGCCGGAACTATCAGCTTCGCAACCAACGGCAGCGCTCCCTTCTGGATTTCATCATCCAGGATGCCAAAGATCTGAACAGCCAACTGGGCCGCAACGATCAGCACAAGCTCGACGAATATCTCACCGGCGTGCGTGAGATCGAGCAGCGCATCATCAAGGCCGAGAAATTTGGACTTCCCAAAGACCCCGGCATGCCCGCACCGGAGGATACCCCGACGAGCTACGAGGAGCACATTCAGCTCATGTTCGACATGATGGTGCTCGCCTTCGAGACCGACTCGACCCGGGTCGCCAGCTTCCTGCTCGCGCATGACGGCAGCAACCGGAGTTTCAACGAAATCGGGGTGACGGACGGGCATCACACGTTGTCGCACCATCAAAGTGACCCCCAGAAGTTGGAAAAGCTTTCCCAGATCGATCTGTTTTACTCCCGACAGTTCGCCTATTTCCTGGACCGCCTCACCCAGAAGAAGGATGCGGACGGTAACAGTTTGCTGCACAACTCCATGATTGTCTGGGGTGGTGGACTTGCCGATCCCAATCGGCACCAGCACAACCAACTGCCCATCGTGCTCGCCGGTCACGGCGGAGGCGCCCTGCATCCCGGGACCCATCTCGCGCTGGGGAGTGACACACCGATGAGCAATCTCTATCTCAACCTTCTTGATGCCATGGGGGTGAGGACGGAAACCTTTGGAGACGCCACAGGGCGCTTGCAGGGAGTCTGAGGCTTGGCGTTGGTCCCGTGGTGCTGCCGGGACCTCTCTGGTGCTGCTCCCATCGCGCCAAGAAAAGCCGCCATAGAGCGGCAGGGGCCTTCGTTCAAAAAAAGACATGCGCAATCCCGACGGGACCGTTACAGTCCGGGCCTTATGCTCCAAGCTGGAATTGTAGGCCTCCCCAACGTCGGCAAATCGACCCTTTTCAATGCCGTGACCCGCACCCGCAAGGCGGAAGCGGCGAACTATCCCTTTTGCACCATCGATCCGAATGTGGGCGTGGTGGTCGTGCCGGACGAGCGCCTCGCAGTGCTGTCGAAGATCAGCAAATCCCAAAAGCTGGTTCCCACCGCGATTGAATTCGTCGACATCGCCGGATTGGTCAAAGGCGCCAGTCAGGGGGCTGGGCTGGGCAACCAGTTCCTCGCCACCATCCGTGAGGTCGATGCCATCGTTCAGGTGGTGCGGTGTTTTGAGAACGACGACATCATCCATGAACTGGGTTCAGTTGATCCGATCCGCGATATCGAAATCATCAATGCCGAACTCATCCTGGCGGACATGGCCTCCTTGGAAAAGCGCCGTGTCTCCCGGGAGAAGAAAGCCAAATCGGGAGATGCCGAGTCGAAGCGCGAGGTTGCGGTGATCGACCTCCTGATGCCTCACCTCGATCAAGGCAATCCCGCGCTGACGCTCGATCTGAGTGCGGAAGACCGCAAAACGATGCAAAGCTTCTTCCTGCTCTCGGCAAAACCGACCATTTTCGCCTGCAATGTGGCCGAGGATGAGCTGGCTGCCGCGTTGGACAATCCCGACAGCCATGCGTTCGTCGCCAAGGTCAGAAAATATGCTGCTGAAGCCCACGGGGCCGAGTCGGTAGTCATTTCGGCCCGGATTGAGTCCGACTTGATCGATCTGGACCCCGCCGAGGCGACCGAGTTCCTCGCCGAGATGGGGGTCAAAGACAGCGGCGTCTCCGGACTGATCCGCTCCGTCTATCATCTGCTGGGGCTGCGGACCTACCTCACCACCGGGGAGAAAGAAACGCGGGCCTGGCCGATTCCTGCCGGCGCCAAGTGCCCGCAGGCGGCCGGTGTCATCCATTCTGACTTCGAACGGGGCTTCATCGCGGCGGAAGTTGTCGCTTACGATGATCTGGTCCGTCTCGGCTCCTACCCTGCCTGCCGCGAGGCCGGCAAATTGCGCATCGAGGGCAAGGAATACGTTGTCAAAGACGGCGACGTGATGGAGTTCCGCTTCAACGTCTGACGAGGCGGGCGGGAACCTTTTTTCAAGCCAAGGATACCTACGCCGGGTTTCCTGACGAATGCCGCAGGCCATGCTGTGGCTGGGAAAGCGCGGGGTCGTCTGGCCCGGTCCGGCGACCGGGAATTCTGAGGAGATCCGGCGTCACTCTACGCCGACCTCAATAGCGTCTTAGTGCTTCCCCATCATCGCGTCCCGCGCCATCGCGTATCTGGGCGAAGGGGTGCTTTCTTGCGAGAGTATGGGGTTGTTCCAGCTCCCATTTTTATGATCTCCATTTTTGGTGAAAAACACAGACCTTTTTGCGATGGGCTCTCCCGGCGGAGTTTTCTGAGCATCGGGGCGTTGGGGCTCGGAGGCGCGGCATTGCCCGATCTGCTGCGCGCGGAGGCCGCCTCGCAGCCGGGACGGAAAGCGGGAGACAAAGCCATCATCATGATCTTCTTGCCCGGTGGGCCGCCCCATCAGGACATGTGGGATCTGAAAACGGATGCCCCTTCGGAGTATCGCGGGGAGTTCAGTCCGATTCGGACGAATGTGCCCGGCATTCAAATTTGCGAGGAATTCCCCCGTCTTGCCCGCATCACCGACAAGCTGGCGTTTGTGCGCTCGGTGGTCGGCGCCGAGGGCCCTCACGATGCCTACCAATGCCTCACCGGCAAAAAGCGGCGCGGAGCTCCCCAGGGAGGCTGGCCCAGTATCGGGGCGGTTTTGTCCAAAGTGAAGGGGGCGGCCAATGCCAATTGCCCACCGTTTGTCGGTCTCCAACCCAAGGTGGGACATGAAGAATGGGCCGAGCCCGGCAAGTCCGGTTATCTTGGGCCGGCCCATTCACCGTTCACCCCCTTTAAAGGCGGCGGCAGCCAGGACATGGTTTTGAAAGGGGTGACCTTGGACCGCCTCCGGGATCGGCGCACCCTGCTGGGGAGCTTCGATCAAATGAGGCGGGAAGTGGACAATTCGGGCATGATGGAAGGGCTCGACACCTTCAACCAGCAGGCCTTCGGGGTGCTCACTTCCAGCCGTCTCGCCGAGGCCCTGGACATCACGAAAGAGGCTCCGGCCACCATCGACCGCTACGGCAAAGGCCGGGACCGTCTCAAGGATGACGGGTGCTGGAGCCGGTTGGACCAGTTCCTTATGGCCCGCCGTTTGGTGGAAGCGGGTTGCCGGTGTGTCACCATCGGGTTCTCCCGTTGGGATTGGCATTCGGCCAATTTCAAGCAGGGCCGAGAGGAATTCCCCCTGCTCGACCAAGGGGTCAGTGCCCTCGTCGAAGATCTCCATGCCCGTGGACTGGATCAGGATGTTTCTGTCGTGGTCTGGGGTGAATTCGGCCGGACCCCGCTGGTCAACAAGGACGCGGGCCGGGATCACTGGCCCCGTGTGTCCTCGGCAGTCCTCGCCTGTGGCGGCATGAAGACCGGTCAGGTGATCGGTTCGACGGACCGTCTCGGTGGAGAAGCGGTCGACCGCCCGGTCGATTTCCAGGAAATATTTGCCACCCTTTACCACAATATGGGCATCGACACCCGACGCACGACCTTGACCGATTTGACCGGAAGACCGCAGTACATCGTGGATCCGTCCTTTGCCCCCATGCAGGAGTTGATTGCGTGACCACGTGACTCGACACCGCCTTCTTTTACCGGAAAACTCCCCACATCGCTTTTCTTTCCTCTCCTGACATGAAAATCAGCCCATTGCACATCGTTCTCCTGACCCTCACCTATGGTGGCCTGGCCGCTCTTGCTCAGGAAGCTGCGCCTCCGGCGACCGCTCCCAAGGCTGCGGTGGCTCCGGTCCCGGCTCCTGCTCCGGTTCCCATCAAACTGAGTATTGCCGGAGTGATCGGGAAAACGGACATCCGGCTCACCGGACCAGACGACCGACAGCAGATCGTTGTCATGGCCAGTCAGGGGGAAGGCAAACTTTGGGATGCGACCCGCGAGGCCACCTACAGCTTTGTCCCGACCGGCGTTGCCGCCGTGGACAGTCATGGATTCCTCTCCCCAGTGGCCAATGGCAGCACCACCCTCACCGCCAAGGTCGGTGCCTTTGCTGCGACCATACCGATCGTGGTGGAGAAATTTGATGCTTCCCAGATCGTCAGTTTCCACAACGAAGTCATCCCTGTGTTGACTCGCAACGGTTGCAACAGCGGTGGCTGCCACGGCAAGTCAGGTGGTCAGAATGGCTTCCGTCTTTCCTTGTTCGGGTATGAGCCATGGAAAGACTATGACTGGCTGGTCCACGAAGACCGGGGTCGTCGCCTTTTTCCGGCCGCTCCGGAACACAGCCTGCTCCTGACCAAGGCCTCCGGCGAAGTGCCGCACCAGGGCGGCGCCCGTCTCGCCATCGGTGGTGGTGATTACGGCGTGCTGGCCCGTTGGATCCGGCAGGGCAGTCCGCTGGGTGACGGAGAAAAGCCGAAGGTTGAACGGATCGAAGTCTACCCCCGGGAGATCGTGTCCAAAGCCCACGCCAGTCAGCAGCTTGTGGTGACGGCGTTTTTCAATGATGGTTCCTCCCGGGACATCACCCACATTGCCCAGTTTGAGGCCAATCAAAAGGAAATGGCCGAGTCTTCCGAAGAAGGTCTAGTCCAGCTGAAGGACCTTACCGGGACGACTTCGGTGATGGTGAAGTTCAAGGAGCATGTCGATGTCTTCCGCGCCACCATTCCTCTCGGAGCCGGAACTCCTCAGCTTCCCTTGGCCAAGAACCAGGTCGATGAGCAGGTGTTTGCGAAACTCAAGCTCTTGGGCCTGCCTCCTTCTCCTGTATGCGATGACGCCACCTTTCTGCGCCGTGTCACCGTCGACATCACCGGACGCCTTCCCACCCGTGAGGAGTCGGAAGCCTTCCTCTCCCTGAACACCCCCGACAAGCGGGCCAAGGTCGTCGATGCTCTGCTCGACAGCGATGATTACGCCGACTATTTCGGCCAGAAATGGACCAACATTCTGCGCAACAAACGGGCCAAGGACGAGTATGCCCGCGGCACCTTCGCCTTCCACGAGTGGGTGCGGGCGAGCATGAAGGAGAACAAACCCTACAACCAGTTCGTCTCCGAGATCCTGACCGCATCAGGTGAGATCGGGCGGAATCCTGCTGTGGCTTGGTATCGTTCGGTCAGTGACCAGAAGGAACAGATGCAGGACATCGCCCAGGTCTTCCTTGGCATCCGCATGCAGTGCGCCCAGTGCCACCACCACCCTTACGAGAAGTGGAGCCAGGACGATTACTACAGTTTCACCGCGTTCTTCTCCACCATCGGGCGCAAGCCTGGCGACCAACCCGGCGAGGAAATCATTTTCCACAAGCGTGTGCCGGCCTCGATGCAGAATCCCAACACCAGTGTCAGTTTGAAGCCGGCCCCTCTGGGCACGCCGGCCGTGGACATCCCGGTGGAGGAGGATCCTCGCATTGAACTGGCGAAGTGGATGACCGGCCAGCAGAATCCTTTCTTTGCCCGCATGGTGGTCAACCGCTACTGGAAACACTTCTTTGGACGGGGCCTCGTCGAACCCGAGGACGACATGCGGGTCACCAATCCGGCGACTCATCCGGAACTGCTCGACGGTCTCGCCAAGGAGTTTGCCACCAAGGGCTTCGATCTGAAGGGACTGGTCCGCACGCTTTGCAACAGCCAGACCTACCAGTTCAGCGCCATCCCCAACGATCACAATGCGGCCGACCAGCAGAACTTCTCCCGCTATTATCCGAAGCGTCTTCAGGCCGAAGTGCTCCTCGACGCTATCAATGCGGTCTCCGAATCCAAGGAGGCCTTCACCGGACAGGCCACGGGAACCCGGGCCGTGCAGTTGCCGGATGACAAATTCAACAGCCAGTCCTATTTCCTCACCGTCTTCGGACGCCCGGAGATGGACAGTGCGTGTGAATGTGAGCGCGTTGCCGATGCCAATCTGGCGCAGAGCCTGCATCTCATCAATTCCGACTCCATCCAGTCGAAGCTCTCCAACGGACAAGGCCGGGCTGCTCTACTGGCCAAGGCTTCCGGCCGGTCAGATGACGAACGGTTGACTGAATTGTATCTCGAGGCCCTGAGCCGGAAACCCCGAGCCGAAGAAATCGCTGCCGCCAAGGCACACCTCACCAAGAAGCGCACGGTGGCCGAGAAAGAGCCCGATGTGGCCAAAAAGGGCGTCATCGAGCAGGAAGCTTTCGAGGACATCCTCTGGGCACTGCTCAATACCAAGGAGTTCCTCTTCAATCACTGAGTTCCTGCGGCAACCGTCCGGGAATGGGGTGCCCTGTTACCGTGCGGTTTTCCATTGGAGCACCGTGGAATGGGTTTTTCTCGGTCTGCCGGGGTCATTTCCCGAAGAATTTCTCCCAAAGTGTGAGGAAGATTTCAAAGAGGATCAAGCCGACGATGTACCATTCGACCCGCAGGCTGCGCCGGGTTTGGATCACATCCAGCGTGGTTTGAGCGGTGCGGGAGATGAGATCGAGTTTTCGTTCCAGACTCTCGTGTCTTTCGGCGACCTCGTATTCGTCAAAAAGCCGTCCGTAGAAACGTTCCAGATACGGAGCGTCCCAGAGAATGTCCGGTTTGTCGGTGACTTCGACGCGACCGATCATTTCCTGGTGGTCCAGGAGAGTGTCCCCGATATGGTGGAGCAGGAGCCGGTCCACTCTGTTGTTCACCTTTCCGTCTCTCAGCGAGGTCGTCACCGGCCTCAGTTCCTCTATCCGGGTGCTGATTTTGATTTCGTAATCTTCCAGCACAACACTTTTGGCAAGGACATCCGCGACAATCTGGAGGTGCTGGAGGGTGATCCGAGGCATGTGGATAGTGCCGCCTTCGATGCGCTCCTCGCTGGCATCGGAGTGTTTCAGGGTGACCTCTTCTGTCCGTGGTGGATCGATGGGACGGGACAAGAGCGGTTCCAGTTGGCGAAGGAAGGCGGTCTCCTCGATGGCGGTGACATCAAAAAACACGACGGCGCCGAACCGGAAGACGACTGAGCATCCCTTTTCTCCGGCCTCCAGAGTCAGGG
>JADZAX010000196.1 GCA_020852405.1 Verrucomicrobiales bacterium | reverse complement strand
TCGCCGAAATGGCCGCCAAGCAGTGGACCGCGCAGTTCAATCCGCGTTTGCCGAGTGTGGAAGATTTTGCGGAACTGTATCGCTTGGCGTTGTGAGTGTGATGCAGGGTTTCCAATCCTGATCTCCGGCTCTGGAAAGCCTTGCCACCCTTCCTGCGAAACGCTTTGATGTGCGCATCCAATCCCGCATGTCCCACCCCGTCGCTAACTACCTGCACGAGCTTTACCTCATCTCCGGCGTCATCCATCCCTCGAACAACGGCGCGGGCATTCCCGACGACGGCCTCTACTCCGCCAAGGAGCTCAAGAAGAACGGCTCCGACGAGGAACCACTGGTCAAGCTCAAGCCGGAGCGTGGCCTCGTGGAGGTCGTGACGCAATTAAAACAAGTTCAACCTAATCTTTTCTCATGACTGAAAACGTTATCTTACTTGGTGCCGGCGCAAGCCGTGCGGCAGGCATCCCCCTGCTGAGCGAGTTTATGAGGACAATTGGGCAGCTTGCCCGAACAGGTGTCAATGAACAGCGCGAGCTGACAGACGATGAGATCAAGGTTCTCCGGAAAGCCGTGGAAATTCGTGATTCACTCCGCGGTTATCACGCAACTGTTGCCTTTGATCAGTTTAACATTGAAGACATTCTGTCGATCTTGTCGTTCGACGTGCTTGCAGGTTCAAAGAAGGCTCGGCAACAGTTGGATGACTTTACTCAAGCCATCTCGCTCACAATAGAACTAACATGCTCTGGTGATCATAGTGGTGAGTTTGGTCGAATGGCTTCTTCTGGTCCAGATGAATACCGAGCATTCTGGCGTGGCTTGTTTGGGGCGCTAAAGCGCGACATGCGGGAAATTCCCGCGATCATCAGCTTCAACTATGACCTCGTTCTTGAACGAGCCTTGTTGCAGAGTATTATTGGCCATCCCGTAACTGGACACCGTCAGTTCCTCCGTGGCAGGCGTTTGGCAATTCGCTACGACCACAAGAACTGCGATAGGCTTGAGTTTGACAGCAAGGCCGCCGATTTCGGTTCTGGGCATGAAAGAAAAGAGGGCCTTTATCTCGAAGTTCCCAAGGAAAAGAACCCTGCTTCTCAAACGACTATTGAGATTCCCATCATCAAACCTCACGGATCACTGAACTTTTCCAAGGTGCCGCGCGCCTCAGATTGGTCTCTGGTCAAGGCTGTAACTGATCCCGCGATCTTGCCTCCGGTGTTTAACAAGGCATCGGTCGAAATCGGAGCCCCGATTTGGAAGGCGGGCATTGAGGCACTTCGTGGATGTAAAAACCTCATCATTTGTGGCTACAGCCTGCCGATCACGGACAGTTACATGCAGTACTTTCTAAAGTCGGCTCTTGGACCCAATGCCGACTTGGACCTTATTTTCGTTTTTGATCCGGCTTTGTTTGAATCAGGCCCATCTGGACTGGCATTACGAGAACGGTACTCGAAATGTTTTTCGGCACAGTTTCAAAAACAGATTCAGTTTAACCCCGACACGACTGGCATCAGTGCGCGCCACGGCACTTTTGCGCACTTTGCGGAACTATTGGAGAAACGACCTGAAAGTCTGCTTTTTGGACTTTCGCCTGAGAGAAAGGAAGATCGCTCTAGTTCCGGTTTTCGCCCCGTGCCGCGCCGTCGCAGAAACAGCGATCTTCGTGGGCTGTTATGAATCGATTGGGTATTAACCGGATGAACCACACGCTGTTACCTGTGAGAGCACACCTTCTTGCCTGTAAACACCCCACCTCGCGGTCGGCGAGGGCCGCAGAAATTCTCCGCGCCGGAGCCGCCCTCGGCCGCCAGATCGCAGCCCTGCTCGATCCCGAAACGCCCATCGAAGGCGTCACCACCCTCAAAGTCCGCACCGATCTCCAAGGCCTCGGCGAGCTGGCAGTGAGTAACGGGGCCATTCCTGGCCCCTCCAAGCCACGGGGCAAGAATGCCCCGGTTACCCCAGACCTCGCCATCTCCGCCCGCTGGGGTTACGCCGGTCAAGGCGGGGTCACCATGCCCGGCCCCGGCAAAGTCACCACCGGCACCCGAGGCGAGGGCTATCTCGACATCCACCTCAACGCCACCACCCGCTGGAAAGACGTGCCCGAGCCTGTCTGGAACTACACCCTCGGCGGCTACCAAGTGCTCAAGAAGTGGCTGAGCTACCGCGAGAGCGCCCTGCTAGGCCGACCCCTCACCAGCGACGAAGCCCAACAATTCACCCACCACGTCCGCCGCATCGCCAGCATCCTCGCTTTGCACGAGAAGCTCGATGCGCACTACGGGGCGAGTGTGTGACGAAAGCTTCGTTCAATCTGAAACAGCAGGCCCGATTTAATATGTCAAACCCGGAAGACAACTCCAGTAACACGGAACCTGAGACGGACAGTTTCTCCATCGAAGCGGTCGTAAAGCTTTTGGCTGAGAATGAGGCTAGGTTTAAGGAAAAGAAATGGACTTGGCTCTCGACGCAAGAATCACGGGATGCTGGCCAAGTGTCTGTGCTTGCCTGTGTGGAAACTCTTGCCGCCATCGCGCTCTATTGGTGGATTGCCATACGATTCAATAGCCACCAGCTTCTCGTCAGTAGTGTTGTCGTTGCTCCCTTACTCATGTTGCGCTCCCCCGAATCGATAAACTCCGGTGTGAATTGGTTCTGGAACTGTGGGGTGGGTCCTTCCTCGAGTTTCAAAACGTGGCCGCAGGCCAGACGCATTTTCTTTTTTGGAACTTTGGGCACACTCACTGGGGCCTTGACTTTCGTTTTTGCACTGTGGTTGTGCAATCACTGGCTGCCTGGGCTTGCAGGTTGGCCCTTGTTTCGCAACGCTGCGACCATCGCGATGGCGTCACTGGCATTCGCGACTGGAGTTTCGAGTGCGTCTTTTTGCCCAGCCAAGTATCCACGGCGGGAGGTTAGCGAGCGAGAGGATTACTATGAGAATGCGGACAGGAATGCACACAGGGACGCGGCTGCCATTGCGGCAGTTGTTGCGGGTTCACTTGCATCTCTTGCCGCCATAGCGACGAGTGCAGGTGTGACCGCATTGCTCGGTGCGGTAGTCGGTTCAGTAATTGGTGTTTTTGTATGGCTGTGGGTTGGCGGTATGATGGGGCTAGTCGTTCGAGCTTTTTTCTTCCGTGTGCTGGCGACATTGCGCCACTTGCCATTGGGTGCCAAACGTCTCCCGAGGAATTGGCAGGAAAACGTCTTCTTCACAGATTCAACTCTCCCTGTGGAACTAATACCAGGCATTGCCAAAGACGAGCCATTGGATTCTGTGTATTCTTCGGACAAGATCATCCGTCATTGGATTTACACGCGGAAAAGAGGACGTCTCTACTTTGGCTTGCTCGCTGCGCCATTCTTACTTCTCCCAGCTTTCTTTTATCGTCTGAACTTCAAAGCTACAGCCTGGTTCTGGTGGTTGTTAGCCTACTTGCTCAAACCGGCTCCCGTGGGGGACAAGGCGGAGCAGCAAAAGCAAGCTCTCTGCTGGCCTTGGACCAATCCTCTTGAAATGATTTTGATCGTGGGGCCACTTGCTGCGCTTCTCACTTCTCTCATTTCACATTATCTCAATGGCTCCTCTTGGGCAGCAATGAAGGATGTTCCATATCTGCCCTTGAGAGTTTTGTTTTCCATGGATTGGGCAGACGTAACTCCTTGGCACTGGATGCAGTGGGTTATCGTTGGTTCAGGTGCTTGGATGCTCAAAATTGCCGGCAATGCGCGAAGTCAGGATTTGAATGGGAACTGGCAAACGTATTCTCAGTCTTGGTCTAAAACCATCCGTCTGATGACGGCATTGCAACGCATTCGCGCTCTTGCAACATTGGCGCTCCTAATAATGGGGCTTGGCGCCTTGCTTTTGCTCGATCAGACCTGGCGGGAATATGTCACGGTTCCCGATTATTGGGTTGCGGTCCTAGAGCAGTTCTATCGACGTGGGCATTAGGGGAGTCACCAAAGCCTCCGGCGACGGCGGCATCGACGGCGTGATCAATGAAGACCGCCTCGGCCTGGATGCCGTCTATGTGCAGGCGAAGCGCTGGGCCAAGACCGTCGGAGTCGAAGAGCTGCGCAGCTTTGTCGGAGCCCTCTCCGCGCACACAGCCCCCAAAGGCGTCTTCATCCCCACCAGCGCGTTGATGAACGCCCCCGCGTTCACCCTTCGGGCTGCCTGATGGCAGTCTGTCTCGCTCCGCTCGGCTCGCCAAGTCCGCCCGCGACTACATCTCCCAAGTCGGCCAGAAGATCGTCCTCATCGATGGAGCCCGCCTAGCCGAACTCATGATCGACTACGGCGTCGGCGTCTCCACCCGCGAGACGTATGTTCTCAAGCGGGCGGATGAGGATTACTTTGCGGAGGGGTAAAGGGACGAAAGCATTTGCCCGCCTCCAATGGGAGAGCGGCCCACCGCTTCGAAATAGCATTCCATTTGTCCTTTTCCCGGAAATGGATAGCTATTCCGGCATGACTGTGGCGGATCTCACTCCTGATGCCCTGGCAAGGCTGGAAACCAAGCTGATGGCGGACCTCGACATGGTGCGGAAGGTGCGGGCGTTGCTGGAGGAGCATCAGATGACACCCTCCGTTCCGGGGGCGGCTCCAACGCCGATCCCGGTCGCTCCGCCGGTGCCTGTGGCTGAGATCTTGCCCAAGGTTCCGGCCCGTCCGCGTGAGGAAGTGATGTTGGAGGGGCTGGCGGCGATGGCGGGCAGGGCGTTTGCACCGCAGGACTTCAAGATGAAGGTCAAGGAGCTGACGAAGCAGCAACCGGGAGACAAGGAGGTGAAGACCTTCCTGACACGGATGATCCGCAAGGGCAGCGTGGTGGTGCATGAGGAACGGAAGGGACGGCCCGGGCACCTGTATCGTTCCCTGCTTCCCGCGGCCGAATCAGCCGCCACAACAGACGGGGAATCATGAAGGGTAAGGCTCGGAGTGGCGGCAAAGCGGGGTCGCTTGGCCGGGACATTGAGGGTGGTATGCGGGCACCCTGAGCCAGGGATGCGCGATCTTCGGGCGGTTGATCGCGGTCATTGGGATGTCGGTGGCGGATCATCCGGCCGTTTCATGGACACCTTGAGCCGGGTTTGCGGGATCATTGAGCTTATTGTGCCCCTTGCTTGCCCTCGGTTTGCCGCCCATCCGGGGTGGGATGGCCCAATCACCCACCCGACATGGTCCATTCATTGAGATCTCTTTTACCCTTAACCGACCCGTATGTGGGCATTCATCGACCTCGGTGAATGCGATTTCCCGGCGAATGAATGCATTCATTGGGGTCACTTCTTCCATTGTTTGGGGTCGATGAATGCGTTTCCCGGTCGAATGAATGCATTCACCGGGGTCATTGTGACCATTCACCACGCCCAATGAATGCATTAACCGGGCTGTATGAATGCTGCATCCGGGGTCAGTGAATGCGTGAAACCTCCGAATGAATGGTCCCATTGACCCCACTCCGGGGATGAAACGAGCCCAAAGTGCGGGCAACCCTAGCTGGGGTGATGCCTGATCCCGGAGGTTGGGAGGACGCTTTGGGCTGCATCGGTGGAGGTCCTGAGATCACTCAACGCGATGATCCGCCGAATGCGACCACGAACCGGGCTGCATGTTTGCCTTCTCCAGGCTGGACCCCTGCGGTCCATGAGGTGGAACAACGGACACTCCGGGCCATGATTGAGCGATGATGCAGGGCGTTGGGACGGAAAAATGAAGGGAACAGGAGCAAGCCGAGAGAACCGAGTTACTGACTGCGGCGGGCGACACTTCTCACCTTTGACCTCTCACTCCTCACGCTATTCCCCGCTTTTCGGGTCAAACGC
>JADZAX010000195.1 GCA_020852405.1 Verrucomicrobiales bacterium | reverse complement strand
TTGGAGGCAAAGCCCCGGTGATCCGGCAGGACCATACAGGTGGGCAAATTGTCGCTCAAGGATCCCAACCCATAGCTGACCCAGGCTCCCATGCCGGGGAAACCAGGGAGATTGAACCCCGTGGCCTGGAGCAGAGTGCCCTGGGAATGGACTCCGGTTTTTCCGACCAGATTGTGGATGAAAGCCATGTCATCCACACAGGACGCGAGCGGCGCCACGATGTCGCTGAGGTGCTTGCCGCAGTGCCCGTGCCGTTGGAAGTCCCAAACCGGCCGTTTCCAAGGACCGAGACCGTTCTGGAAGGCCTCCACCGGTTCCCCGAAATCGGAAGGCTCCCCGTGGTGCTTGATGAGTGCGGGCTTGTAATCGAACAGATCGATGTGACTGGCCGCCCCGCCCATGAAAAGTTGCACCACCCGCTTGGCCCGGGGCCTCACGGTCGCGGAGGGATGGAGGCCTTCCGCCGCCTCCAAGGAGGACAGCGCGAGGGCGCCGAACCCCTGACCGGCGGTCTGCAGCAATGATCGGCGGGTCATCATGGTCAGTCGACGAAGGAAAACTCGTTCAAATTCAGGATCAGGCGACAGGCGTTGGCGAGGCCTTGTTTCGCCGCGTAGTCTGCCAGGGCTTGGCGCTCCTCTGCTGCCGGAGAGCGGCCCAAAGCCAGCTCGAATGCGCGCGCCACGCGTGTTTCCAGATCTGCCGACTCAGCCTCCACGCGCTGGGCGAAGTGTTTTGCCATCGACACCGTGAGGTCGTTGTTCATCATCGAAAGGGCCTGGAGAGGGCTGATGCTCTCGTTCCGCTTGTCCACGCGCATGGAAGGATCAGCGCAATCCATCGTGGTCATGAAAGGCTGCTGTTGGGAGCGCACGATGAACCGGTAAATGCTGCGGCGATGGCAGGCAGGGTCTTCCGGATCGTGCAGTTGATATTCATAATGCGGGGAATGCTGCGGTTTTTCGATGACAAAGTCCTGGTAGCTGGGACCGCCCATTTCATCGCGGAGTTTTCCGCTCACTTGAAGAATGGCATCATGCACGGCCTCGGCCTCCAGTTTGCGGCGGTTCTGCCGCCAGAGAAGCCGGTTGTCGGCATCGCCCCGCAGGGCCGCTTCCTGACCTGCCGTTTCGAGGCTGGGTTGGCAATAGGTGTGGCTGGTCACGATCAGACGGTGCAATTTTTTCCAGGAACCGTCGAAATCATCTCGGAAGGTTGCGGCCAGCCAGTCCAACAATACCGGATGGCTGGGCAATCCTCCCATCCGACCAAAATCGTTGGAAGTGTCGACAAAGGCCTTGCCAAAATGATACTGCCAGACCCGGTTGACGATGCTGCGCCAGGTCAGCGGATTCTTCTTGTCTGCGATCCAGTCGGCCAGCGCCGCCCGACGCGCCTCTTCCCCGGCACTCACCGGAAGCTCGAAATGCGCCGGCAGGTCGAACAGGTTCCCCAATTCCGTCACCGCTCCGGGATCAACGAGTTCGCCCGTGCTTTTTACATCCCCCCGTTTCAGCATATGAATCTCACGTGGTTTCCCGCCGTTCGGTCCGGTGCCGGAAAAAGCACCCGATCCGTAATGCACTGTAGCCGCGTATACCAGGTTGGGTTTGGGAAAGGTTCCCAAAGAGGCAACGACTCCGGTCAATTCCGCCTTGACCTGGGTCAGTGACTTCCGCTGATCTCCGGAAAGCGCGGCCTCCAGCAGTTTCTCCCGGTCCGCGCGGAGTCCGGCGAGATTTTCCGGGCCTTTGGCCCCGCTCAGAAGGCCGGGATAGTGGCCATCGAGCAAGTTTTTGCGCGCCCAGCGCGGACCCGCTTCGATGCTGTCGAGGGATGTCACGACCGCTCCTGACGAGGCCGTTTTTCCCTCCGCATCGCTCACCCGGATCTCGGCCAGTGCGAAGATGAAATCATTCTTCCGTTCGGCGAGTTTCAACGCGGTGACACGAAGGTATCTCCCCTTTTTTCCACTGGCATCGAACGTTTGGGGCATGGTTCCGGGATTCGGGACGTCCTTCTGGGACAACTGGACGATGCCCGAAAGACTGCTCCGGAACTCCGGATCGTCGCAAACCTCGATCTTGAATCGCCGTGGGAATCCGAACCCACCACCAATACCCGCGTAGTCGTCGTAGCAAGGGGCCAACATGATCTCTCCGAGTTGGACCGACCGTCCCAGATCGAGCTGGACCCATTTTTCAACATCGGGAGACGGTGCGATGCCACTGTGGTAGCCCGACTCCGGAACCCCATTGCCCTGCACCGCCTTGGCGGCGTTTGCAATGCGGGTTTCCAGAGCGGCGAGGGCGGGACCGGCCAGTTTCGCGGCTTCGTCCTCCAGGGTCTTCAAGGATTGGCTGAGCACTTTCTGGCGCCATTGCAGGGTCACATAGCGTTTCGTCAGATCCGCGTCCTCGAAGTAGGGTTTGTCGGCCCGGTCCACCGCCGCAAAAACCGCCTGCAGGCTGTAGTAATCCCGCATCGAGATGGGATCGAACTTGTGGTTGTGGCACTGGGCACATTGCACAGTGAGACTGCAGAAAGTGCCGACAGTGTTCTGCACCATGTCGTCACGATCGAGATGGCGCGCGACCTTGCCATCGGTCTTGGTTTCCGGCACTTCGGCGTGACCGATGTAATCCCACGGTCCGGCGGCGACAAATCCCAGGGCAACGATGCCATCAACGGTGCCAGGATAGAGCACATCGCCCGCGATCTGCTCACGGACGAATCTGGCATAAGGCTTGTCTGCATTGAACGACCGGATCACATAATCCCGGTAAGGCCAGGCATTGGGGCGCGGCTTGTCTTTGTCATAGCCATGGGTCTCACCATAGTGCACGACATCCAACCAGTGTCGCGCCCACCGTTCCCCATACCGCGGCGACTCCAAAAATCGGTCGACCAATCGCTCGTAGGCGAGAGGGTCAGGATCGTCAACGAAGGCGGCCACGGATTCGGGAGACGGTGGCAGACCCAGAAGGTCAAAACTAAGTCGGCGGATCAGCGTCCGCCGGTCGGCTTCGGGCCCTGGAGCGAGCCCCTCCTTTTCCAAACGTTCCAGGACAAAAGCATCGACCGGATTCCGCAAACTCCCCGCAGCCGGAGTTGGCACCGGTGGCTTCCGCAAAGGACGGAGCGACCACCAATCAGCCGCATCCACCAACCGGGTGGCATCAGCCGAATCCGGCCAAACGGCTCCTTCGTTGATCCATCGCTTGATCAAAGCCGTGGCTTCCCCACTGAGAGCCGGCCCATTCTTGGGCATGCGATGGTCAGCATCCGGACTTTCAATCAAGCGCACCAATGGGCTCCGCTCGCTGTCACCCGGGATGATGTCAGGTCCATGTTCTTCGCCTCCGGCGAGGGCGGCTTTTTTCACATCAAGCCGGAGACCGCTGCGCTGCTTCTCCGGACCATGGCACTTCACACAATGCTGTTCGAAAAGCGGGCGCACTTCCCGGACAAAATCTACCGGTGCGCCAGCCGACCCAACCAGCGGGAGCCCCCCCCACAGGGCCATAGAGAGAATGCAACGCACGTTGTTCATCGTATCCAAGGGCAGCCGCCCTTTCAGACCATACCGCCAGCAATTTTGTATACAATAGCAGAATGCCGCCACGACCGTCCCGCCATCGTCCGGCGTTAGGGCGCCATGGTTTTCCAATCGCGCCACAGCCAGCGCATCGTGTCAGGAAAGATGCTGCCGCCATGCCTGCCACTGTGCCCGCCTTCGCCCAGGACGAACTTGTAATCATATTTGGAGAAGGCCAGTGCCTTGTCCATCTGCTGGCTGGCCAGAGGCCAGTTGCCGTGCAGATTGTCGAGATCATTCGAGCCGTCCTGAAGGAACACCCGGAGCGGTTTTGGTGCGGTCTTGCGGATCAGCGCCGGATAGACATGCCCCCCACGGATATTGGTGAAGCTGCCGATATGGCTGACCACCTTGCGGAAGGCGTCGGGACGTTCCCAGGCCACGGTAAAGGCCGCAATACCTCCGGAACTATTGCCACAGACGGCCCGACCCTCGGGATTTTCTGTCAGTTTGTGATCCTTGGCGACCAACGGGAGGATCTCTTCAATGACGAACCGCGCGTTGGCATCCCCCAGACTGTCGTATTCAAAGCTGCGGTTTTTGCGGGATTCCTGGCCGGCAACAGCGGGAGGCACGGCTCCGGGATTGACGAAAATCCCGATTGTGACCGGCATTTCCCCGGCATGGATGAGATTGTCAAAAACAATGGGCACGCGGAAGGAACCCTTGTCATTCACGAAGCCGCCACCATCGAAAAACACCATGACGCAGCAGGGTTTGTCCGGCTTGGCCTGCGCAGGCACATAGATCCAATAGTCCCGCTCCGTGCCGGGGAATATTTTGCTATCCGTACGTTTGCCCTGCGTCACCGTTCCCTGAGGCACCCCTTCCTTGCGCTCCGCATCCGGGCCTGTCTGATAATCATCGGCCGCCCGTAGCGGCGATGTTATGAAGAACAAAAAGGCGAGGAAGCGGCAGGCAGGAAAACGCATGGTTATTGAGGATCGCAAAGATTCCATCAGGACGCAAGCGGCGGAAAAGCGTCCCGTCGGCCGCCGGTGCAACCGTTCTGCCGATGATTAATACCTGCTCTTCCGGGAGGAGTCACGGCAGAGGGATGACGGTCCACGTGACTCTAGCCTTCAAGTGAGCAGATGCAGGAAGGATTTCAATGCCACCCCGGTTTTGAGCTTCGCTGCCAGACTGTTTCCCTGCGGTGTTTCCCCGTCTTCCGAAGCAGGTGATTCTGCCCCAGTCTGCTTTTCCTTACCCACCGCGGACAGGTTGCCGGAGGAGCTGGGAGGGCTCTTCGGATAGGCAATCCGGTTGTGCATCATACTGCGCAGGGTTGTGCAAAAACTCGCCCGGATTTCCGTGAGATCCGCAAAGGTGATGGCCGCTTCGGCAAGTTGGCCATCCTCGAGACGGGCCGTCGTGATCTCATCAATGAGCTGCTCGATCTTCTGCGGAGTGGGTTTCTGCAGGCTGCGGGAGGCGCTCTCAACGGCGTCAGCGAGAGAAATGATGGCACTTTCCCGCGAACGGGGGGTGGGACCGTGGTAGCGGAAGGTTTCCTCTTTGACCTCGGGAATGTCTTCTTCATGGGCCTTTTTGAGCCGCACCTGCTCCTCGACGTCCAGACGCTGCTTCAGGGCACGGTGATAGAAAAAATAGACCAACGAGGTACCGTGATGCTCCTGGATCACATCGATGACCTCACGCTTGAGCTTGTATTTCAACGCCAAATCAACCCCGTCTTTGACGTGCGACATGATGATGAGCGCGCTCATCGTGGGGGTCAGTTCATCATGGGGATTTTCTCCTTCGCCGATGTTTTCGATGCAATATTGAGGCTTCTTGAGCTTCCCGATATCGTGAAAATAGGCCCCGACCCGGGCCATCGTGGCATTGGCGCCGATCGCCTCAGCGGCGGCTTCCGCGAGATTAGCCACCACTAGACTGTGATGATAGGTCCCCGGTGCTTCAATCGTCATCCGCTTCAACAGGGGATGGTTCAGATCGGTCAACTCGATCCAGGAAATGTCCGTGGTGACATGGAACAAGGCTTCAAAAAGCGGAAGCAGACCAGACACCAGCATGGAGGTGACAATGCCGGCGACCAACGCAGCAAGACACTGGCGTCCCATCTGCTCCCAGTCCGCAGCAAGTCCGCCCCGGAAACCACCTTTCAAAAATGGCAACTGAATCTCGCCCAATCCGATCGCGAGCAGGGCAATGGCCAACCCGACGTAAACGCCCGCACTCATCAACGTGCCGCGGCGGCGCACTTTGTGGCTCAGATAGAGGGCCACAAAACTCCCAATCAGACTGAAAACCAGGAAGATCAGCCCAACAGACTTCTCCACCATGAGCCCACCGAGGAGACTGGCATAAATGGCGGCAAGAGTGCCGTGGTTCCGCCCCATGAGAAGTGAAATCATCATCGGAGCAAACCCATAGGTGGCCACCAGCAGCAGGAATCCTCCTTCAGGTGCAAAGGTAGCCGCCATGTAGGCGGCAAGGCGAAGCAGAAGAAGATGGGCGACAATGACAATCTGCAGCAGCAGCACTCTAGCATTGTCCGCCAGGGTCTGGGGAAGGTTCACGTAGAGGTGAACCATCAAGGAGGCCGCAATGACGATGGTGACAACCAGAGCCTTGAGGGGCTTTTCGGCGAAGATGGCCTCGCCGTCAGCCAGAAAAATGGTCATCACGGCAATGACTGCGGCGAAGAGCACAAACAACCCCCCGCAGGCAGCCGGACCGGAGCGCAATGCCTCGACCCAGCCATGGGTCGCGGGTTTCCGGCGCTTTTGACCGCTGGAAAAACCTTGGCGTTGGAGGCGCCTCTGCCCAAAAAAATCAAACATCTGATGACGAACGGACTGGAAAAGAAAGGAAGATCGACGGAAGGGAAGATAGGAAGTGCCGACACGGATCATTCGTGCCGAAGCCGGGAGTTCAGTCTCTGGAAGAGTCGTATGCGATCATCGTACCAAACTCATGCGGCAAAGGGGAGTAAAAAAGGGGCATTATCACGCCTCTTGTGGAAAAGCGCCAATCTTCGTCACCCCGCCCCCCCTCAGAGGATGAGCATGCAATCTCCATAACTGTAAAACCGGTAGCGTTCCGCTATAGCTTGGCGATACGCCTCTTCGATGAGGTCTTTCCCTGCAAAAGCACTCACCAACATCAACAAGGTGCTCTTGGGAAGATGAAAATTGGTCACCAAGGCATCGATGGCAAAAAACGGGCAGGGTGGCCTTAGAAAGATTTCCGTTTCGCCGGAGCCCGCAGCGAGGTTCCTCCCGCCAATTAGCCGGGCAGCATGCTCCAGAACTCTCACCACGGTGGTTCCGACAGCGATCACCCGGCCGGCCGCGGCAATGGCCAGGGCCGCTTCCTCGCCGAGGTGGAAATGTTCGCGGTGCATCCGGTGCTCAGAAAGCCGCTCCACACGGACCGGCTGGAAGGTGCCAACACCGACATGGAGGGTGACAAACGTGTGTGGCAGTCGTTCCAGAAGGTCTGGCGTGAAGTGCAAACCAGCGGTCGGTGCCGCCACCGCACCGGGGGCGGCCGCATAGACCGTCTGGTAACGCTCCCGGTCCGAGGTCTCCTCTTCCCGCCCCATATACGGAGGAAGTGCCAAATGGCCGTGGGTTTCCTCATCCACCGGACCGTTCCACTCCACCAGACGGGAGCCATCCTCTTCGGAAATTCCCAACACGGTTCCACTGATACCGCCAATCTGGAGCTTCGCTCCCGGGCGCATTCTTTTGCCCGGCCGGACCAGGCAGGTCCAGAGTTCTGGGCTGGAAGCGCCGATCCGCAACAGCTCGATACGACCGTCATCGGAATAAAACCGGGCCGGCACCACCTGGGTATCATTCAATACAAGGAGGTCTCCAGTCTGCGTGCCCACATACGAGTCCAACTCGGAAAAATGCCGGTGGTCGATGGTGCCCTTGTCCCGGTCCACCACGAGCATGCGGGAGTCTCCCCTTCTTTCCGGAGGTCGGGTGGCGATCAACTCCGGGGGCAGGGAAAAATCGAAATCGGCGGCGTTTTCGTAGGGACCGCTCATTGCAGACTGCTGTCCCGCACCGGGTAACCCTTCACCACCGTGCCTTGGGGGCCAAAACTGATGTGGTGAAAAAACGGATCGCAATCGCTCAGAAACTCAATCCGCTCAGGACCAGGGTAAGCGGTGAATTCGCATGCCGGGCTGGAAACGGCACTGTAGAGCACCCCGTCCCGGTAAATCTGCATGGAACGGTGAATGTGACCAAAAAAGACCCCACTGAGGCGCCCCCCCCTTCCCGCATACGGCACCAGAGCCTCATGAAGGTCCTCCCCGTTCCTCAGGAGCAGATATTCATTCATCCAGCTGGCGTAGAGATCGAGAGGAGGATAGTGCAACCAAACGGAAAAGGGGCCCCCGGTGTTTTCCACCTCCTCCAGCAGGCCTGCCAGTTGATCCTCCGGAAGGAATCCTGAAGGATCTTGGGGATCGGAGACCTTGGCGTCCAAGACAAACAAGCGGTGCCCGGCCAGATCCATGGAATAGGCATGACGTTGGGGGTCCTTGCCCAAAGGTTTTCCGATTCCGGGAAAGGCGCCCCGGATCATGTCGGCATCGTCGTGATTCCCCACCACCGTCAAAAGAGGCACCCGGAGTGGCCGCATCAATTCTGCCGCGAGCCGGTAGGCCTCGGGGTCCGGATCATTCACGATGTCACCGGTATGCACCACGGCCTGCAAGTCAAAAGGCAGTCGGTTGATCCCGGCCACGAGTCGACTGGTTCGTTCCGAGGAGAGAGCACCCCGCACGTCGGCATCCAACGTTGGTCCGACATGGGTATCGCTGATATGAATGAAATGGAGCACCTCCATGACGTCTTGTGGCTCAGGGCTGCCTCTTCTGGGCCATCATCCATTCATACAACGCGTCGGTGGCGTAGGCTTGGGTCCAGGAGTCGTGACCCGCCTCCGGATAAATGGTGAACTGCACATCTTTGGCGCCGTTTTTCTTGAGGGCATTGACGAGACGGTCGGATTCTTCCAAAGCAACCACCGGATCCTTGCCTCCATGAAAAACCCAGATGGGCAGCTTGGTCAAGCGCCTCATCAAATAGGGAGTGCCTCCCCCGCAGATGGGCACAATGGCGGCAAAGCGCTCCGGAGCCCTTGCCGCAAATGCCCAGGTTCCGTATCCGCCCATGCTCAGACCCGTCAGGATGATCCGGTTCGGATCGACGTTGAGACGTGCCTGCAGATGATCAATCAGTTCCAAAACCGGTTCATCCGGCCACCACTGGTCGGTGGGGCATTGAGGGGCGGCCAAAATGAAGGGAAAAGTCCTGCCTTCCTGCACAAGTTTGGGAGGCCCATGCTTTTTCAGCACTTCCAAATCTCCGCCACGTTCCCCGGCACCATGGAGGAAGACCACCAACGGCCACTTTTTGTCACCAGTGGCCTCATAGCCCGGGGGCAGTGCCAGGAGGTAATTGAGGGACGTTTCCCGGGTAAGGGTTTCTTTGAAACTTTCTTTGGTCAGCGCCGGGGCGGGGTTCTGGGCCACCACACAAGAGCCCAAGGCGAGCCATGACAGCACCAAGGTTGGGCCTGCCAAAAGAGCGGTGGGAAAAGTCATGTGTGAAGAAGTTAGCATTCCCCATCGCTCTTGCAAGGCATGGGATGGGTCTTTCAATTGGAAGCCCCCGGAATGGGGTCGGCGGGTTTGATCTCTGGCATGGGCAGTTTCTCCCGTTCCTCCGTTCTACTTCCAGGTAGGAAACGCCCGATCACGGGTATCTTGGGAAGGATGCTGGGGGGATCGATTTTGGGAAGCTGCATTTTGGGCAGATACTTGGGTCTCCATTGCGGATCGGACAAAGTGCCATGGCAGGTGAACTCCAAGATTTTGCTGACCGGAGTCAGCACGATCCGGGCAGGAAGAAAGCGAGTGTTGAAGGTGGTGTTGAAGATGATGGACTGGTCCGCCATGTCAACACTGCCCCCCCCTTCAAACTGGAACGTGTTGGTCAGGGCTTTGAAATCGTCCGTCATCAGGACCCCGTTGCGGATTTGAAGCTTGGCGGAAGCTTCCCTGGCCACGCTGTATCCCACATTTTTCACCGGCAGGACTTCGGAAACCAGTTTGGAGAGCGGACCAAACAAAGGAATCGCGAACAGGTCACCGTTCCTGATTTTGGCCTCGCCCGAACCTTCCATGGTCCGGACCTGGTCCATCTCCCCGGAGATTTCAAGCCTTCCACGGATGTCACCTTCCGTGCTGGAGGAACTCCCGTAGAGATTGGCGAGAGGCCTGAAGGCCACGCCATCAACCACCGCATCAATGTGGTAGCGACGGCTTTTTTTCAGATCATCAGCCACAAAACCGAATGAAACCTGTCCCCCGTAAAGCCCTGCTTTAAAGCCTTCCACGGAAAGCCCATCCCCCCGGAACCTCAACACTCCGGAAGGTTTGCTGAGAGGCAGGGTTTTACCCAGAAAATCGTATTCTGCCTCAGAATCACTTTTGATGGCTAGACTAAAATCACTCTTCCTTGGGGCATCCCCCAGAGCCTCCGGCGACCTCTCATCGATGACCCCGTTGATCACGGACAATGGGGGCTCCTTGAAGCGATAGGAATGGAGGTTCTGCTTCAGGTTCGGAGAAAAGGCATACAACTGCTCCCCAAGACCGAAAGGCCACTTCACTTCGGAAAAGGTCCAGGTCATGGCTTCCTGATCATGGATCAACCAGTCCCCTGTCGCGACTTTCTCCCCCTTGGTCAGGCGCATGCCGGTGAACTGCTGCTTTTTGTTCTCCAGGGTGACCTTGGTTTCCAGCTGGTCGAAGGGCACCCCATTGAAACGGAATTTTCTCAAAGAAATATCCCCCTGACTTTTCCAAGTGTGGGGATCCATCTCCGGACCTCCCCCTTCCAATGTGGCGAAACAGGCGGACTCCGGTTCGAAGGTCCAACGGTTCAGGAAGGCCACGCTTTGTGGGTTGAGGAACGGAAGGAACACCAGGGGATCCATTTTCACCTCGGTCTGGTAGCGGAATCCGGATTTGTCGAGCAGTGCATTGACAAACGCGACCCCGGTTTTGTGGTCCAATCGAAGATTGCGCAGATAAAATTTCTCCCCCGCCATGCTGAAATCGCACTCCATGCCGGTGAAGACCTGGCCCCGGGTCCCGAAACCATTGCACCGGAACTTACCCAGCACTTCGAAGGGAAGACCAGATTCAGCCGGATGGTCCATGTACCAGGCTCCCTCCATCGTGATCCTCGGCGGCTCGTAGAAGGCCACTTCGCCCAGTTTGGGATTGTCGTAAAACGCTCCGATCAGACCTTGCAAATCCGCCGTTGATTCCAAGTCGAACGTGGACTTTCGCTGGTTCAGGTCCAGCTCACCATGGGCCTCGATCACTCCCTTGGAATCCCGGAGACGGAAGACTTTCGTCGTGAGGACCTTTCTCGCCCCTTCGTATTCGGCCTCGACCTCGAGCTTTTCACAGGCCCAGGTGCCTCGCTTGAAATGGTTGGCTTCCAACCGCATCCCCAGCCGGAGAGAACCCAGGTGCATGGTGTCCCCATTGAACTCCAGATCCAGCTTCGGAGGAGGCCCTTGGTAATCAAACAGCGCCAGCTGATCCAAAAATCCGGTGATGACATGCCGTTGCGTCCGGATCGCCTCGAGTTGCTCCTTGCGTTTGCGCTTTTTCTCCGGGTCCGAAAGGTTTTTATCCTCGTCCTCTTCTTTCGGCAGGCGGGTCAGCACTCCTTTGACAGTGACCGCCACGCCTTCCAGCAGGGCCTCGGCCCGCACAATCTCGATCTGGCTCTCGGTGACCACCAACCGGCCTGACAGCCCCTTGATGGTGAGCTGCTCGCTGTCCTTGTCGAGCGGATCGATGGGGAGCGAGGCTTCCGCATCCCGGACATCCAGCGTGTTGATCGAAATGTCTTTCTTGAGAATGCGGCTGAGATCGAGATCAAGAAGCACTTCGTTGACCTTGGCGATTTCCTTCCGCCGCTCCGCGTCGGGAAAAAAGCGCACATTCCGGGCGCTCAGACCATGGAAAGGATCCAGCGTGACCCGCTCGATTTCGATGTCGTAACCCCGGCGGGCGAATTCGGCCTCGATCAGTTCCCGCCAGCTTTCTGAGAAGCCACGCCGGTAGCCATAATACGCCGCCCATGCCGCCACCCCCAGAAAGAGGAGAAGACTGATCAACAAAAATCTGCGCAAGAACCGCACCATTCGGGTGGAAGTTACTCCAAGTTCCTCCGGGTTTCACCCCAGACGGCAATTGCCCTCAAAATAGCAACGTCATGGAGAAAAGACCTGATT
>JADZAX010000194.1 GCA_020852405.1 Verrucomicrobiales bacterium | reverse complement strand
TTTCGCCCTCGCCGCGGGATTCGGGATGTGCGTTCTCGCCCTCTTCAATCTCATCACGCTAAAGGTAAAAACGGCCTGCTGCCACGACCATGAGGAAGGCCATTCCCACGAAGATGCCGATCATGAACACGACGAATGCTGTGGTCATCAGCATGGACCGGAATGCGGCAGTCACGGACATGCCCACGCGGAATCTGGTCACCAGCATCACGCTCATGAGCATCACCATGAACACGATCATGAGCACGGCTGCTGCGGACATGAGCACCACGACCATGGCCAGGCGTCTCCTGCCGCTGCGGAACACACCCACAACCATGAGGACGATCATGGATGCTGCGGACACGATCACCATGATCATGCGCATTCCCACAGTGCCGCCCATGATCATGATCATGACCACGAGTCCCCTCCCGGCAACGTGATGGTGGCTATCCTCATCCTCCTGGTACCGGTGCTCCTCGCCGCACGGATTTCGCCCGAGCAGTTCAGCCCTGATTACGTCATCAAGTGGGACACCATCAACCGCATGATCCGGCGCCAAAATGCCCGTCAGCAGATCGAATCCATCCAATCCGCCGAAAACAAGGCCCTCGCGGCCGCCACCAAGTCGGCGACCACGCCCGGAGGGGCGGACAATCATGCCGCACCCGCCGCCGCCGCCGCCGCCGCCACCAGCCAGACCGCGCCGGACCAGTCCCCGGCCCCGGCGGTCCCCGATGCCGTCTCGGGCACACCCGGGAATACCGGTGAGACAGCCAAGAAGGAAGGAGAATGGAAGGAATTTTCCCTCGCCGACCTGGAGCGGATGGTTCCCCGGAGTTCGGCCGGGAACTTCACCCTCGACATCGTGCAGATCTTTTACACCACTTCCGACAAGGAGGTCCGCAAGGTTCTCGCGGGCCAGCCCATCGAAACCACGGCCCAGGTAATGCAGGAGAAGATCGACAACCCTGACGGCAGGCGACTCCGCCTGTTCCAGCTCTACATCGAATGCTGCGCCGCTGATGCGCGACCCATTTCCGTGCCGATCGAGTTCAAAGAGAAAGCGCCAGCCATTAAGGATAACGGGTGGGCCAAAATTACCGGGACCATCAACTACTATGAGCAGGATGGAGAAATCATCCCCCTCATCACGGTGAAATGCATGGAAGAGGCCCCGGAACCCAAGCAGGATTTGCTCTATTGACTCTGGATGTTTTCCAGCCCGTCACCCAATCTGTTCGGTGTCAAAGAAGTTGCAGTGGGTTTCTTCCCCCCGGTGGATCGGGAAAAAACGTATCATTGCAAGACGGCAGTCAAGCAGTAAACTACGCCTGAAATTTCTGGATTGGTAAGTTTCCTGCATGCCCCAAATGACCACTCCCAGACCTGTGAAGCAGGCTGATCCGTCAGTTTTCTTTCTCCGACACCCCACCACAACATGAAGCAGGCGTTTTCCGCGGTCTTGGCCGCATTCTTCCTCGGAGCACTGACCGCTGCGGCACAAACCGCTCCGCCCGCTCCTGCAACGACGCCCGCTGCAACGGTGCCGTCCGCCACTGCCGCAGCCCCCGCTGTCCAGCCCGGGCAAGCCCCCGCCCTGGCTCCGGAAGGAAAAAAAGAATCCCAAATGAACCCCACCAAACTGCTCGACCTGATCGAGAAAGGCGGGCTGTTCTTCATGGTGCCGCTGGGTCTGCTGTCCTTCCTGGCGGTTCTCCTGATTGTTTTTTACATGCTGACGATCCGGGAAGGCACCGTGGTCAGTGACAAGTTCATGAACGCCGCGGACGCGCTGATCCGGAAGCAGGACTACCTGGGTCTCATCGCGGTGTGCAACCGGGAGAACGAGTGCATTGCCCGCATTGTTTACAAGACCCTCGACTTCGCCACCAAGAATCCCACCGCCAGTTTCGACGAAGTGCGTGAAGTCACCGAGGCCGAGGGCACCCGCCAGGCCAGCATTCTCAACAACCGCATCAGCTATCTCAATGACATTGGCCGTGTCGCACCGATGATCGGGCTCATGGGGACCGTTTGGGGCATGATCAAGACGTTCGACGAAGTCGGGCAAGGACGCGAACACCTCGAACTCGCCCCCGGCATCGCCCAGGCGTTGATCACCACCGCCGCCGGTCTGGTCATCGCCATCCCGGCGCTGATTTTCTATTCCATTTTCCGCGGCAAGGTGCAAAAATTGATCGCCGAACTGGAGGCCGCGATGACGCACATCATGGCGCTGCTTGCCGCCCAATACAAACGGGCCAACTACCGGGCTTCCGCGCGGCGCGACAGTTATGACACCGGTGCCGAGTAAGCGCACTCCCGAGACGCCATGAAATTCCGCGATTACCATTCCCAGGCGACCGCCGAGCTCGAACTGGCTCCGATGATCGATGTGGTCTTCCTCCTGCTGATCTTTTTCGTCACCGCCTGGGCTTCCTCGACGAATGAGCGCGACATGACCATTTCCGTGCCGGCTGCGGAGCAGAACGCCACGAACCCCAACAAGGATCCCTACGAGATCATCATCAATGTCACCAAAGACGGGACGGTGAAACTCAACAATGGAGTGGTGCAACTGGACGATCTCCTTGGAAGGCTGCAGTCGATCCAATCAATCAATCCCAATCAATCGGTCATCCTCCGCGGGGATGCTTTGGCCGAGTTTCAGCACATCATCAATGTCATGGACGTGATCAAGAAAGCGGGCATCTGGAATGTCGCCTTCTCCACCGTCCGCCCCGAGGAGGCCAAGAAATGACCAAATTCACGGTTCGCCTACCTCTCCGCGCCATCGAGGCCCGGAGTTTCCTGGTCTGCCTCCTCGCGGCGTTGCCGCTCGCGGCACAGCAAGTCACTCCACCGAACGCCAGCGGGAATCCCTCGGTCATCCGGGCAACCCCGCTGCCCACGCCGGGGGCCACTCCGGTTCCCACCGAGTCTTCCCCGAGCCTCACCAAAGAAATCGAACTGACCTATGCGGACATGCTTTTCAGCCAGAAGCAGTGGCCGCTCGCAGCCCAGCAGTATCGCCGGTTTGTTCAGGACCATCCCGCAAGTCCCAATGCCGAGGCCGGATGGTTCCGTCTCGGGGAATGTTATCTTCAGGCCGCGCAGGAAGCTGACGCCGAGAAAACCTTCTCCTACGTGATCAACCAGTACAAGAAAGGTCCCTTCGTCGGCTCCGCCGCCTATCGTGTCGCGGTGCTGAAATACAACGCCAAGGACTACGGTAACTCCGTGCCTTACTTTGAGTTGGCAGAAAAAAACCTCGCGGCTCCCGAAGGCCGCCTCCAGGCCCTCTTCAATCGGGCACGGGCTCTGCAGTTGACGGACCAGACCAAGGAAAGCATCGCCGCCTACGAACTCGTCCTCAAACAAGTCAAGGAGGGACCTCTTTATGAGCCGGCCCTTCTGGAAGTCGCACGACTCCTGTTCGCCAACGGTGATTCAGAAAAAGCCTACGCACGCTTCAAGGAACTGGCCGGCGTGGCCAAGGATCCCGAGATGCAGGCGGAAGCCTACGCCCGCGCGGGACTGCTGGCGGCGGAACTCGGCAAGGCGGAAGAAAGCACGCAGTTCCTCGACAAGGCTCTCAAGGGGGACAGCAAGGGCGAGTGGAAGGGACTCGCCCAGGTCGGTCTCATCTTCAACCATTTCGGCAAAAGCGAATACGATAAGGTGATCGAGGTCTTCGAAAAAGGCCAGTTCACGATTCCCGCCGACCTCGAAGCGAAAACGCTGCTCATTGTGGCCCACAGCTACCGGCTTTCCAACCAACTCGAAGGCGCCATCAAAGCCTATGGTGAAATCGAATCCAAATTCCGCGGCCAACCGGAAGGTGCCGAGGCCGGCTACCGCCGTCTCCAGTGTCTGTTTGAAAAAAACGACGGGGGCTTCCTCAGTTATGCCGACCAATTCAATGATGAACAGGGAAAGATAGATCCATCTTCCTACCGCA
>JADZAX010000193.1 GCA_020852405.1 Verrucomicrobiales bacterium | reverse complement strand
TGCCGGCGAACAGAGTGTTGAACAACCGCATTCTCAAGAGGCTCTCGGACATGGTTTTCTCGAAGCCGTGCAGCGCGGCGAGCTTCAGGGTGCTACCGGCGATGTTGGGACAGTCCTTCACGGCGGCATACAATGCCCCAGTGCTCGCGGCGTCGAATGTCAACATGGCTCCGGAGATGAGAGCCCCATCCGCGAGGAGCCGGTTCATCCCGGCAAGATCCATGTAGGCCGAAGTGCCGCTGAAATCCTCCACCACCCCCACGATGGAGACCTCCAGAGTGGTCCGATGGCCCTCCAGCACTTCCAAGGTGACCCGGTCACCAGGGACGGCATCGAGAATGCCGGCGAGGCTTTGCGAGATCACCAGTCCTTCGGGGGGCAGGCTGATTTCGCGACGGTCAAAATCCATCGGCCGCAACAGCGTGCGGTCCGCCGGCAACCCCATGAGACCGAGCCGCCGCGAGCGGGGACCGTGCCGGAGCCGGACCGCGACATTGCGCCATGGTTCGACCCTGTGGACGCCGGGAAGTTGTTCCAACTCATGGACCGCGGTTTCCTCCGGGGATTCGATGAAAGTCACCATCATGTCCTGGCGCTGTGCGGTAAAAAACTGCAGGTCCAAGAGGTCCCCGATGATGTCGGCGGTGAAACTCCCAAGGATGAGCAAAGCGATGGCGAGGGCCACTCCCAGGATGGACATCAGGGCCTTGACCGGCTGACGCTGGATCTGCCGCAGCACCATCACCGCCGTCGGCGAAAGCAGACCTCCCAGTCCGAGACGTTCCACCAGAGTCGCCCGATAGGTCGCGGGCGCTTCCGGCCGCATCGCTTCAGCCGGCGGCAGGGCAGCAGCTTTGCGAACGGCGCCCAGAGTGCCGAAAATCCCCGCCCCCAGACTCGCCAAGGTGGCCAGTCCGAGGACCCAGGGATTGAGTTGGAAATGCAATTCGGGAAAGTGGAAAAATTGGACATACATCGACGTCATTCCCCGCCCCATGAGGGCTCCCAGAGCCACCCCGATGAGCAAACCGAGCACCGTGATGACAAGGGCGAAGCCGAGATAGTGCCAGGCCACCTCGCGGTCATCATACCCGAACGACTTGAGCATGGCGATCTCGACCCGCTGGGAACGGACGAGCCGATGGATCACCACATTGAGGAGAAAGGCGGCGACGCCGAGGAAAATCGCGGGAGGGATGGTCGCCATGGCCCGCAGTTGGGTCAACTCATCGCTGACATAGCGGTGGGAGACCTGCTGACTCCTCGGATAGGCCCCTTGTCCGCCATAAGGGGCGGTCAGGGTGTCGAGACTGGTGATGACGCGCTCCTCGGAGGCCCCATGCATCAGCGAGACAACCACGTCATTCCAGGCCCCCTCGAGGTCGAACGCCGCCTCCATCTGGCTCCGGCCCATCCAGAGCACTCCGAAACGTTTGTCATCGGGGAAAATTTCCCCCGGACGGATCTGGTAGACGAACTCCGGCGAGAGGGCGATGCCGGCAACGCGGAGTGCCTCCCGGCGCCCATTGATGACCGCTGCCAGACTGTCTCCCGGCACCAGTCCATGCGCGGTGGCGAAGGCTTCATTGAGCACCACCTCTCCGGCCCGGCCGGGCTCCACGAGGCGCCCTTGCCGCAGATGGAGTCCGTTCAACAGCGGTTCGCCGAACTCCGGCAGGGAGACCAAGCGGCCCGTTGCAGGCTCCGGAAGATCCGGAATGTCCAGCTTCACCTCGGCGACGATGCGAGGATAAACCCGGGCCACTCCGGGGATCTCGGCGATGCGGTCGACCAGGGACAACGGAGCCCGCTTCGCATGGGCAAAGATGTCGGCAAAATTCTGACGGGCATAATAGGCATCCATCGTCTCCCGCAAGGAGACCGCGGTGCAGATGGACATGATGAGGGCCCCGACCCCGCAGGAAAGCACCAACGCGATGGCCAGAACCTGGGATTTCATCCCCAGGAGATCGCGGAGCAGCTTGCGTTGCAGGGAAGTCACCATGGAGAGAACCTTGATTTCTACCAGGAAATTTCTGACGGATCCACCCGGCGGCTGTTCTTCCGGACTTCGTGAATGGCACCATCCGAAAGCATCACGACCCGGTCGGCCATGCCTGCGATGGCGGCGTTGTGCGTGATGATCGCCACGGTCGTGCCCAGTTCCCGGTTCACCCGGGCGATCACCTCCAGCACGAGAACGCCGGTTTTGACATCGAGGGCACCGGTGGGCTCATCGCACAGGAGGACGGCGGGGCGTTTCGCGATGGCCCGGGCAATGGCGACCCGCTGCTGTTCCCCTCCGGAGAGCTGGGACGGGAAATGATTCATCCGCTCCCGCAATCCCACGCGATCCAGAGACTCCGTGGCGGGAAGAGGTTCGCGGGCGATGTCCGTGACCAGTTCCACATTCTCCCGAGCCGTCAGGCTGGGCACCAGATTGTAAAACTGGAAAACAAAGCCGACATGCTCTCTCCGGTACCGGGTCAGCTCCGAGGTTGTGCATTTGGTCAGGTCCTGATCCCCATATCGCAGTGAGCCGGAAGTCGGCTGGTCCAGGCCTCCCATGATGTTGAGCAAGGTGGATTTGCCACTGCCGGAAGGTCCCAGCAGCACGACGAACTCTCCCGGCCAGATGTCGAGATCCACTCCCCGGAGGGCATTCACGAGGGAGACCCCGGATCCGTAGGTTTTGACAAGATCCCTGGCTTGGAACAAAGGGGCCGGGTCTGGATCGGAAGCGGTCACCATCTCTGCCAAGATCGTGGGCTTTGCCCGCAAAGTCAAAGGGTGGTGGCATTCCCGGGTTCATCCCACCGCCGTGAATCGGCGTGGCAATCAGACTTGCCAGACAGGGTTGATTCTGGCTCAATGCCTCCCATGCCGCGTTTTTCATGGTTGGTGGATGGCAGCATCGTCGGGCTTTACTTGCTGGGGACGATGATGGCCGGCCTGTGGCTGCGCAAACGGGTCCGTCGGGTCGAGGATTTCCTCGTCGCGGGCCGGGAGATGAATCTCTACCTCGGCATCGCCTCGCTTGCCGCAACCGAGTTCGGCATCATCACCTGCATGTATACCGCCCAGGCTGGCTACACCCAGGGCTTCATCGGCGCATTCCCCGGGATCGCCCAAGCCGTGGCGATGCTCGTCATCGGCTTCACCGGGTTCTGCGTCAAACCCCTGCGGGAATCGGGAGCCATGACCCTGCCGGAGTTGTTCGAGAAGCGGTTCGGCCGTCCCGTGCGCTGGTTGGCGGGCGTCGTCATCGTCATGGGAGGGCTCCTCAACATGGGCGTCTTCCTCAAGATCGGCGGGGACTTCCTCTGTCTCGTCTGCGGGATGGATCTGGAATACCTCGTCTATGTGATGACCACTCTGCTCGTCCTTGTCGCCGTTTACACCATGCTCGGCGGCATGCTGTCGGTGCTGGTAACGGACTTTCTACAGTTTGCGGTGATGAGCGCGGGCCTGCTCGTGGTGACCGTGCTGATCCTTTCCCGGATTGGCTGGGAACGCCTTGTGGATACCGTTGCCACGCACCACGGCAGCGCCGGTTTCACCCTGCCCATCCAAACCGGGACGGGCTGGACCTATGTCATCATGCAGGTGCTCGGCACCACCGCCGCCACCCTGACCTGGCAGACCGTCGTTTCACGGGTTCTCTCCGCCAAGGACGCTACCACTGGTCAGCGCGTCCTCACCCGGACCAGTTTCTTTTTCGTCTGCCGCTGGCTCATTCCCGGACTCTGGGGCATCGCCGCGCTCGCCGTTCTGGGCTGGAAACCGCTCGATTCCCTCGACTCCGCCCAACGCGACGCCCTGCCCGCCGCCATTCAGGAAAAGATCGCCGCCTCGCCGGTGGGACAACCGCTTGCCGGACTCACTGCAGAGGAGGCGGGAGCCGTCCCTGCCGCCGTGCAAACCCGGCTCGGGGATGCCTCGTTGCATGCCATGCCCCGGTTCCTCGGGAGCTTCCTTCCCATCGGTCTGATGGGACTGCTGGTGGCCGCGATGCTGGCGGCAGACATGTCGACCGATGCCTCCTACATGCTCAGTTGGGGCAGCGTGATCTACAACGACATTCTCGCCCCCTTCCGCCGGGGTTCCTGGTCCCACCAACGCGCCATCCGCTGGAACCGTGTCATCATTGGCCTCATCAGCATCTATCTGCTCGTGTTCGGCCTCTTCTACCAGATCGAGGGGGATGTTTGGTCCTACCTGCTGCTCACCGGATCCATCTACCTTTCCAGCATGTCCGTGCTCCTGGTGGCCTGCTGTTATTGGAGGAAAGCCAACTCCTGGGGAGCTCTCGCCGCCATTTTCCTGGGGGCTGCCGTGCCCGTGGCTCACCTCACGATGGAGAAAATTCCCGATCTCGCCCCGCTCGCCGCCCGCCTTGGCAAAGACGGAGCCGGCATTGCCGCCTTCGCCGCCGCCGCGCTGGGCATGATCGTGGGATCACTCCTCAAGCCCTCCCCCCCGGACACGTCACCGCCTGCCACCGCCTCCTCCCATGCATGAATTCTGGCATCTTTTGGTGTGGTCGTCCGTGGCTTGGTATTCCTCGGTAACCCTCTACGTCACCATCCGTGGAGCCCTCGACATCCGGGAGATGGTCAAGCGGTTGGATGAGACGCAAGGGGAAGAGGAAGATCCGCCAGAGGGAACTCCGCAGCGCTGAACCGGCGTTTCAGCCGCGCAATCCCAGCTTGACCAACTCAGCCTGACCTTCACTCCAGGCGACGTCATGGGGCATCCGTTGGCTTCGTGCCGCAAGGGCTGCGATGACGCCCGCGGCCTCGCCCATGGCGGTGGCATTCCCGGTGACGCGGTAACTGGCGTGGGCGATGAAATCCCCGCTGATACACCGACCGGCCATCATGAGGCCGTCGACATCGCTCGCGATGAGCGCCCGCAGGGGAATGTCGTAGGGCTTGACCTTGATCCCGGCGTTGCTGTAGGCAGCCGTTTTGTTGCTCTCACTGGTCAGGGCATGGATGTCCACGGGGAAAGTCGGTCGCACCACCGCGTCGTCGTACCGGGCTCCGTTGATGAGGTCGTCTTTGCCGACGGTGAAGCGCCCTTTGATCCGCCGTCCATCACGCACGCCGATCTGCTCCGCGGTGGCCGCGATCTGCAGGCCGTCCCAGGCCCCGCCGAGCGCCCGCAGACCGTTCACGATCTTGTTCAGTTCGCTCCGCGCCCGCACGGTGGCTTCGGTGACCTGGGCAGCGTCAAAAGGACGGATCCCGTATTCGTGGTTCATCATCACGAGCAGCAAATTGTCCCTTACCTGCCAGAGCGTGGGCTTGCTGTAGGAGGGGAAGAATCCGGCACGTTGGATTTCCTTGAGAAAGTTTTCCTTGGATGCGCCGACAGTCTTGTCGGGATCGGAAGCATGGATGCAAGGCTGCAGGGCGGCGGCATCCTTGGCGACGAGCAGGGCATTGAGCGACATCGGCTGGCAGGGGCAGTCGGCCGACTCCCCGAACTCAAAGCCACAACCGGCCAGCGCACCCAGATCGCCATCCCCGGTCGCATCGATGAAGACCGGAGCCCGCCAGGCCTGACGGCCGGATTTGGACTCGGTGATGATGGTGGTGAGCCGGCGTCCGTCACGGAAGGCGGCGCTGACCTTGGTGTGGAACTGAAATTTGACCCCGGCCTCGACGCAGAGATCCTCCAGCAGCAGCTTCATTCCCTCTGGCTCGTAGGTGATGCTTTTCTGGCTGGTGCCACGCCGGGCACCACGCTCGTCCAGCCTGCGGGTCAGTTCCTTGTTGAAACCCTCCTTGTCAAAGTCCAGCAGGTAGCCCAGAAGCCCGGCCGTCCAGACGCCACCAAGGCAGCCCCGCCACTCGAAAAGCCGCACCTTGGCGCCCGCCCGCGCGGCGATGATGGCGGCACTGACACCGGCCGGTCCCGCTCCGCAGACGATGACATCGGCATCCCCGACCAGCGGCAGGTCGCGCGCGGGTTCGGTGAAGGTAGCCTTGTTCGAAGCGGTGTCTCCCTGAGCTGCCCCCCGGAGCAGGGCCGGCGCTCCGACTGCTCCGGCCACGGCGGCGTGCAGCAAATGACGGCGGGAAACGCGGGACGAAGGATCACTGGAGTTCATAAGGGCAGTTTCGGGGAAACGATGAAACGAGGCAACCGTCTTTTGCAATGCGACAGCAGGGCTGTCATTCTCAGTTGGATTGATGCCGGACATCAGGAACGGAAGCACGTTGACAAAGATAATAAGCCAGCCCCAATCCGGAACCGAATCCCACGCCGAAACAAAGTCCCCAGGACATCATGGCCATCTGCCGGGCCACCGAAGTGGTCGCCGTGGCCATGAAGTGCCCCTCCATCAAGCCACCCAGAAAATAACCGGCCGCGACAGGCAGCAGAAGCGCCAAGGTCACCGGTAAAAAACGGGACCAGACCCCGAAGGCCGCCACCAGCACCGTCGTCATCGCAAGGGCACCGGCGCTCAGCCCGGCGACACTCCCAGAATGCCCGCGCCAGGCCATCCAACCAGCGATCCAAGCCGCCGCATAGGCGACAAAAGAAATTCCAAAAAGTTTGTAGAACCGCCCAAGTGAGCCCGCTCCGGCGATCAGTCGGTGCAGAAAGAGGCCGCTGGTCACGATGAAAGCCAGGGCGCAGAGCCCATAGAGCCCCGCTTCGCCAAGCGGGCGAAAGAGTTTTCCTCCGAGCGCCCAGGGAGCGAATCCCGCCAGACTCATGGCGACACCCCCGAGAACACCCCGTCCCAGTGACGCCCCCAGCCCCGGAATCTGGTCGGCGGTGACACCCCGGCGCTGCAGGGATGCGGCATCCACTTGGAAAAAGCTCATGCCCTCCACTTCACAGTTGCCGCCCCAGTCTGTCAATCTCTCACTGGCCGCTGGAGGAGGGGTAATCCCACACCCAATCACCGGTGTGGTCCGGATCGTGGAATCTGGTTTTGGCGGGATTTTTCTTGTCCAGATTGCGAATTCCGCCGTTGTCCTTGCCGTCCAGGCCGACACACCAGAGCCGGTAGCGCCCTTCAACGAGTTTCTGGTAATGGATGGGAGCTGCCGCCAAAAGGTCCAAGGGTAGTGGATCCGCCGATCCCAAGGCCTCCAGAGTGTCAGGGTAGCCGCCATGCTCCGCATGAAACCGCTCGAGTTCGCAAACCGTGATCGCCAGGTCAAGCAGGCTCCGGGCGTGGACGGCTTGGAGGGTGACTTTCTGCACGGCGGGAAACATCAGGGATGCCAGAAAACTCTCTGCATGCACGTATGGGTTCCCCTCGATCGCTTCAATTTCGGCATCCAATCCGGGCTTGGCAGCAACCAGAGCGGCCAAACCGCCTGCTTTGAGAGGTTCGATTCCGTATTCCAACCACAGCCGGCAGATGGTGGCGGCATTGGCATCGAGCAGACCTCCAGGCACCCCCATGCGGCGGACCGGACGCCCTCCTCCGGTCAGTTCAAAATCGCCCGTCCCTTTGATGTAGTC